>CAYHAX010000300.1:0-13436 GCA_964354695.1 uncultured Dehalococcoidia bacterium | reverse complement strand
TCCACCATCACTGCATCTCTTATCTTAGCCATATACCACTCCTGTCAGTGCGCTTTGTGCCCATCTTAACATTTGTCTCAACCCTTTGGCAAACCGCATTTGAGCGTTCACTAATCAGTCTTCAACCCCCAACGCAAAATTATAAATCCTAATTCCTAAACAATATCGAGTACTCGAAATCCAAATGTTTAAAAGACTCTCCACTTCGGATTTTGAATTTGTCTAGGATTTCGGATTCAGAGTTTAGGATTTGCCTGCGGGGTTCTTTGACTACTTCTGCCCCTCGGCCCATAATGAGGCGACTGCATTATTAAGGTATTTTATTCAGGGAGGCAAAAGCCGTGTCTGAAAGAGCTTTGGAAGGCATCAGAGTTATCGAGGTCACGCAGTGGGTGGCAGCTCCGGCGGCTGGAGCCTTGCTCGCCGATTGGGGAGCGGAGGTGATTCACATCGAGCACCCGGTGAGGGGTGACTCAATGCGGGGCTTGTCCAACGTGGGCGGGATGGGTGTGGACTGGCTGTTCGAACTGGATAACCGCAACAAGAAAAGCGTTACGCTGGATATAAGCAAGAAGGAGGGACAGGCTGTCCTCTACCGATTGCTGGAGAGAGCCGACGTATTCATAACCAGCCTGCGCCCCAGCGATCTGGTGCGCTACAACATGGAATACCCTGTCTTAAGCAAGCTCAACCCCAGGCTCATCTACGCCAGCCTGACGGGGTACGGTCGGAAGGGCCCCCAAAGCGAGAAGCGTGGCTACGATATTACCGCCTTCTGGGCTCATTCCGGTTTCATGGCATCCCTGAGGGAGCCGGACAGGGCGCCCATTTTCCCCCGCGGCGGCATGGGAGACCACACAACCTCTATCGCTATGGCTTGCGGCATAGCCACCGCCCTTTTCGCCCGCGAGAGGACTGGCGTAGGACAGGAGGTGGATGTCAGCCTGTACAATACCGGCGTCTGGGTGCTCAGCGTGGACATGAGCTGCGCCCTGGCTACTGGCGAGTATCCGCAGTTGCGCAAAAGGTCGGAGACGCCGGCGATGACCAATGTCTACCAGACCAAGGACGACAAGTGGATATACTTCGCGCACTTGCAGCAAGACCCCTATTGGTCGGCATTCTGCAGGGCATTGGGGCTGGAGCACATCGAGAAGGACGAGAAGTTCACCAGCATGGAGGGCAGGATGATGAACAACGACGAGCTTTTCGCCCTGGTCGAGGCAGCCATGTCCAAACGCACCATGGCGGAATGGAAGCCCATTCTGGATAGTTACGGGCTAATCTATGCCCTGGCGCAGGATGCCGCAGACATAGCCAAGGATGAGCAGGCATGGGTCAACGATTTCTTCGCCACAGCCGAGCACCCCACCCTGGGCAGCGTGAAGCTGGTGGCTAACCCTATAAAGCTGAGCAAGATGCCTTCATCAATCAGGACGACAGCGCCTCAATTCAGCCAGCATACCGAGGAAGCGCTGCTGGAAGCCGGATACAGTTGGGACGACATCGCCCGCCTGAAAGAGCAGGGAGTAATCGCATAGGGAGATGCCCACGAGTGATCCCAATATTGACATATCGTAGGGGGCAAGCTATACTAATCGGTGAATAGCTCCATGGAGAAACTCGACCGGCATGTGGGTGATTCTCAATACTTTTGCATAGGGAAACCCACATTTTTTATTTTAAATGATAATGATAAGGAGGGCGTATGGCGGATAAAAGGGAACCCTTAAGGATTCTCATCACCGACCCCATACTGAACGAGATGGTCAACCAGGCGAAGAAGCAGTACCCCGAGTACACAGACAAGATAGAGTGGGTTCTGGTTGAGAAAGGCGATGAAGCCGAGCTGATGAGCAAAGTCCCCGGCGTCCGCATCATGGCGGGGGCGCGCAACCGCATAAACAAAAACATCCTCGACAAGGCTGATAAGCTTATCTTCATCCAACAGTGCAGCGCGGGGTATGACAATGTAGACCTCAAGATAGCCAGGGAGAAGGGTGTCAAGGTCTCGAATGCCGGGACTGCAGGGGTTATACCGGTAGCTGAGCATACCTTGATGCTGATGCTGGCCGCGTCCAAGAACCTGATAAGGTCCCACGAAACCATGAGGGCGGGCGAGTGGATATTTGGCCAGTGCGTGGCGAAAGTCTACGAGCTGAGGGACAAGACCCTGGGCATCATCGGGATGGGCAAGATAGGCACTCAGGTTGCCCGGCTGGCGCACGCATTCGGGATGAAAATCCAGTTCTTCGACCCTTATCGAAAGGACACCAAAGACCTGGATTTCCAGGCTAACAAAGTCTCCCTGGAGGAGTTGCTCAAGACCTCCGACTACATCAGCATAAACGCCCTGCTTACCCCTGAGACCAGGGGGCTCATTGGGAAAAAGCAACTGGAGACTATGAAGCCTGCGGCATATCTAATAAACACCTCCAGAGGAGCTATAGTAGACGAAGAGGCGCTGGCGGACATACTGGAGCAGAAGAAGATTCGGGGGGCCGGACTGGATGTCTACGGCGAGCATGGAGACCCGCCTCCCAAGAACAGCAGGCTGTTGAAACTGGATAACGTTGTGCTTACGCCCCACATCGGCGGGGTAACCGCTGAGGACTTATTCCGTAACTTCTATGTAAACTCACTGGGAAACATAATGCGAGTTGTCAGGAGTGAAGACCCCCAGTGGGTTGTAAGCTAGCCGTGTAGTTAAGGTTAAATTCAACGGAGGTCGATAGTATGATACAGATAAGGGTGCATGGGAGGGGTGGACAGGGGGCAGTGACTTTTGCCCATATTCTATGCGCCTCTGCCACCTATGAGGGCAAATATGGGCAATCCTGTATGGCGCCTACAGTAGAGCGGCGTGGCGCGCCGGTAGAGGCCTACGGGAGAATAGGAGACAAGCCCATTGTAGAGCGCGGCTCGGTTCTGGCTCCCGATTACGTGGTTGTACTCAACCCCATGCTGGCGAAAGCGGTGAATTTAGAGATGGGCATGAAGGATAACGGCAAGATATTAGTCAACTCGCCCAAGGATTTGGGTCTGAAGCACGAAACGACCTACATAGACGCCACCGTCATAGCCAACGATATCTTGAAAATCCCTATCACCAATACAGTGATGCTGGGGGCATTTGCTGCAGCAACAGGGCTGATTTCGCTGGACTCCCTGGAAAAGGGCGCCCGACTTATCCTTTCTAGGTTCCCCAAGGAAAAATTGGACCTTAATATCAACGCCATTAAAGCTGGATATGAAGAGGTGAAACGTGGCAAAGATGTACATTAGAGGCGCGGGCATCCATGCCACCGGCACCATCGCCCTGGTCAACAAGACCGGGAGTTGGAGATATTTCCGGCCGGTGCATGAGGAGAAAATGCCGCCATGCAATAACGCTTGCCCTGCCGGAAATAATATTCAGGGCTTCATAAAGTTAATCCGAGAAGAGAAGCTCATCGATGCCTGGAAACTAATCAAGGAGACCAGTCCATTACCAGGCGTCTGCGGACGGGTCTGCCCTCACCCCTGTGAGAAGGAGTGCAACCGGGGGAAATACGATGAGGCGATGTCCATCCACACTCTGGAGAGGCTGGTTGCGGATTACGCTATCAGCCAAAAGACAACTGAGAAATCAAAAGCAGCCCCGAAGAAGGAGAAGATAGCCATAGTGGGCTCCGGGCCCGCGGGCCTTTCCTGCGCCTATTTCCTGGCTAAGGAGGGCTATCAGGTAACAGTCTTCGAGGCTCTGCCTGAAATCGGCGGCATGCTGAGGGTGGGAATACCCAGGTATCGGCTGCCCAGGAAGATACTGGACAAGGAGATTGCTGATATCAAGGCGCTGGGCGTGACTTTCAAGACCAGCGCCAAGGTTAAGGATGTAAATGAGCTTAAGGACTACGATGCTGCCTTTATCGCTACAGGAGCCCATATCAGCCGGAAGTTGGAAGTTCCCGGTGAGGATGCAACCGGCGTGATTTCGGGCACCGAGTTCTTGAGGCAATTGAATCTGGATGGCAAGTCTAAAATCGGTAAGAATGTGATAGTCGTCGGAGGTGGCAACACTGCTATTGATGCTGCCAGGTCAGCTGTCAGGCTTGGCTCAAAGGCTACTATCGTCTACCGCAGGACCAGGGATGAGATGCCTGCTGTAGAAGAGGAAATTGAGGCAGCCGGTAAAGAGAAAATCGAAATCGTCTATCTGGCAGCCCCCACCAAGATAATAGCTCAGGATGGCAAGATTAAAGAGGTGGAATTCGTCAGAATGAAGCTGGGTGCGCCGGACGCAAGCGGCAGAAAGAGACCAATCCCTATTGAGGGCTCAACGTTTAAGATGAAGGTCGATACGGTAATCACCGCCATCGGCGAGTTGTCAGACCTCTCTCTGCTGCCCAAGGATTTCAAGCTTGCTGAGAAAGGCAACAAAGCAAAGGGAATACAGGTATTTGGAGGCGGTGACGCCGTTACCGGCGCGGGCAGGGTAGTAGATGCCATAGCCTCCGGCAGGCGAGCGGCCCGCTTCATCGGCAATGCCCTGCAGGGCACGCCCATTGAGGAGAAACAGGCAAAAGAGCTTGCCAAATATGAGGAAATCAATACTGCCTACTTCCCGCAGCAGGCCCCGGTAAGGCCGCCCGAATTATCGGCTGCCAAGAGGACTGCGAACTTCTCCGAGATCAACCAAGGCATACCCGAGGAAAAGGGCGTAAGGGAAGCCAAGAGGTGCTTCTCCTGCGGTATTTGCCGGGACTGCAACAATTGCCTGTACTTCTGCCCCGACATTTGCGTCTCCAAGAAAAATGGCACGTACGAGGTTGACTATGACTACTGCAAAGGATGTGGGATTTGCAGCCACGAATGCTGCGCAGGGGTAATTCGAATGGTGCAGGAGGCTCAATAACATGGAGATGTTTCTTTCAGGAAATCAGTGCATAGCTCACGGTGTTAAATTATCACGGGTCGAGGTTATAAGCGCCTATCCCATTACCCCCGCCACTCCAGCCTCGGAAGAGCTTCACGAGATGGTGGCAGCCGGCGAGCTGGATGCCGATATAGTGAACACTGAGTCCGAGCTGGGTGCTATGGGTGTCTGTGTCGGTGCATCAGCAGCAGGGTGCAGAACGTTCAATTGCACCTGCTCTCAAGGCCTTGCTCTGATGCGCGAGCTGCTATGGGCAGCTTCAGGCATGGCCCTGCCCGTAGTCTTAGCTATAGACAGCCGAGAGATAGGCATACCCCAGGGGTTGCTGAGTGACTATTCTGATTCCATGTCGGAGAGGGACGCCAGTTTCCTCCAGTTCTATTGCGAGAACGGGCAGGAGATCGTAGATTCCGTAATAATGGCCTATAAAATCAGCGAAAACGATAAGGTGCTGCTTCCTTCCTTCGTGGTATCAGAGGGGCACAGGATGAGCCACAGCTTTGAGCTGGTGGATATACCCGAGCAGGCAAAGGTGGATAAATTCCTGCCCAAGTACCAGCCCAAGCACGTGTTCGTTGACCCTGACTATCCCATGACCCAGGGGCCAGGTGTCATGGCTCAGTATCCCAGCTTCAAGATGGAGCAATACCAGGCGATGCAGGACGCCAAGCAAGTGATAAAGGATGCCTGCAAAGAATTCGCGCAGATGTTCGGACGCAGCTATGACCTGGTGGAGGCATACAAGACCGAGGATGCAGAGCTCATCATAGTGGCGATGGGCTCGATAGCCAGCGTTGTGAGAGAGAAAATAGATGAGTTCCGACAGAAGGGCATTAAGGTGGGCATGCTCAAGCTCAGGGTCTTCAGGCCCTTCCCCGAAGAAGAGATTAAGAAATACCTCTCCAACGCTAAGAAAATACTGGTGATAGATAGGGCATGCACACCTGGAAACACCTCTGGAATATCCTGCCTTGAGATAAAATCAGCGCTTCGAAAATCGCCAGCGTCCATATCTAATTACATCGTCAGCGGCAAAGACATCGGCGGCGTGGATATCGATGAGATGTTTGCAGCCTGGTCAAAGAGAGACGATGAGTTCGTAGAGTGGTTCAAGATAGGATTCGACGATCGTACGGCAACCATAAGCGGCTACGATAACTGGGAAAAGCTCCTCAAAGGGGAAAAGGTTCAAAGGGCAGTGATAAAGGAGGGGGATGGCTGCCTGGGCAAGGGCACTGCCTCCTGCGCAGGTTGCCTGAGCCTCCATGCCATCAGGATGGTTTTGAGCGCCTTCGATAAGAATGCGGTAGTTGTTAATAATGCCGGCTGCCTCTCGGCAGTGGGCACTTTCTTCCCGCTAACGGGCTGGACGGTCCCCTTCTTCTTCTTCACCTATAGCCACGCCGGGGCCGCAGCCAGCGGCATGGAAGTCGCCATGAAGCGAAAAGGCATCAATGCCGATTTAGTGCTGGTAGCTGGCGATGGTGCCATCTTCGATATCGGACTGCAAACGTTCTCAGCCGCCCTGGAAAGACGGCACCGCATAATCTATCTCTGCTATGACAACCAGGCCTACATGAATACAGGTGTCCAGAAAAGCGGCTCCACCCCCTACATGGCAAGGACAAAGACTACTTTAAGCGGGAGACAGGGCAGGACAAAGAACATCGAGCAGATTGTGGCTGCCCACGGCGACATCTACATTGCCACTGCCTCCTCCGCCTATCCCGAAGACCTGCTAGCGAAGGTCAGAAAGGCGAAATCGCTGGACAAACCCTCTTTCATCCATATAATCTGCCCGTGCCCTCCGGGATGGGAGTATGACCCCGCTCTGGGCATAGAGATCGCCCGCCTCGGAGTCGAGACTGGAAGCGTGGTTCTATATGAGTACGAAAATGGAAAGCTAACCGTCAACGTGATTCCCGATAAGAGAAAGCCGGTTGAGGAGTATATAAAGAAACAGGGAAGATTCCATAACCTTAGCAAAGCCCAGATTGCCCAAATCCAAAAAGAAATAGATGATAATTTCGACCGTGCACTGAACGGCATTCTAGTGTAGGAAGAGGGAAAATGCTAAAGTCAAAAAAGGATGACAACCTGGGAGCTCTACTTGACAGGGCTGCGGCTCAGTTCCCCAATAACGAGGCTATAGTGCTAGAAAACAAAAGGATAACCTATGACACCTATATAGACAAGGTCAACTCGATGGCAAACGCCCTGCTGAAACTGGGCGTCAAGAAGGGTGACAAGATAGCAATCTGGATGGCAAATCTCCCTGAGTGGGTCTATGCTCACTTCGCCGCCGTGAAACTGGGAGCGCCTGTCATCCCCATCAGCACCCGATACAAGATACACGAGTTGGAATACATACTTAAGAAATCCGATACCACCACCTTCTTTGTTCAGGACCGCTTTCTGAAGTCTGATTATATCCCCATGATTTACGAACTCCTCCCCGAGCTGAAGAAAT
Source organism: uncultured Dehalococcoidia bacterium (assembly GCA_964354695.1). GTDB lineage: Bacteria > Chloroflexota > Dehalococcoidia > SZUA-161 > SZUA-161 > CAYHAX01. The sequence continues at coordinate 6,051 of CAYHAX010000300.1, read as the reverse complement.
GCAAGCCCAATGAGCTGAAAAGCGAGAAATTGCCGTTACTCAAGAGGGTGATCATTGTAGGCAGCCAGAGCTACGATGGTATGCTGGATTACAACAAAGTGCTTGAAATGGGAAGGGACTATGACAGCAGCGCTGAGTTGAAGAAGGCGCAACAGGCAGTTAAGCGCGATGATGTCTATATCATCCCCTTCACCTCAGGCACAACTGGCTTCCCCAAGGGAGTGGTCACCACCCACGACCAGTACATCAAGGTCATCGAGGGCTTCAGCGAGAGATTCCAGATGACGGATAAGGACCGCATCCTTGTCGTATCTCCTTTTAACAACAACATGGGCAACATGACAGGCATGACGCTGGGTGCTAGCCACGGCGCCTGCATTCTGCCCATGCTTCAATTTGACCCCGGCGAAGCCTTGAGATTGATAGACGAGGAGAAGGCTACCAATTTCACTGGCTCGCCTACAATGTATATCATGATGATGGACCATCCCGATTTCCCCAAGCGCAACACCCGCTCCATAAAGAACTGCATCGTCGGTGGCTCAGATGTCGCCCCGGAGCTGGTGAGAGCCATGATGGAGAAGATGGGAATCAAGGACGTCATCTCAGCCTACGGCATGACGGAGAACTCCGGCATAAGCACCTGCAGCCGCCGCGGAGACCCGCCTGAGGTTGTTGCTCACACCGCCGGGAAGCTTATGTTCAAAGGCTGCGACCTGAAGGTTTTGGACCCCGAGACGGGAAAAGAGGTTCCTCGCGGCACCCAGGGCGAGATTTGCACCAGGGGCTGGTTCGTTATGAAGGAATACTACAAGATGCCCGAGGAAACCAAGAAAGCCTTTGATAAGAACGGCTGGTTCCACACCGGCGACCTGGGCGTCATGGATGACAAGGATTATATTAAGATAACCGGTAGAATTAAGGACATGTTTATCACAGGCGGCGTTAATGCCTATCCCGCGGAGATAGAGAACTTCCTTTTCTCCCACCCCAAAGTCGCCATGGTTTCGGTGATCGGCGTGCCCGATAGAAGAATGGGCGAGGTAGGCATGGCTTTCATAAAGCTGAAGGAAGGACAGACCGCCACCGCAGAGGAAATCATAGCCTTCGCCAGGGATAAGATGGCGAACTACAAGGCTCCCAAGTATGTGAAGTTTGTAACCGATTTCCCCATCACACCTACAGGCAAGATTCAAAAGTTCGTCTTGAAGGAACAAGCCAGTAAGGAAATGGGGCTGGATAAACAATGATGAACTCTGAGTTCTATGAAGCTTATCGGAACAAGCACAAGCTAGCGGAGGGATGGAAAAGGTCAGGAAAGAGGATATTCGGTTACTTCTGCAACTATACCCCGGAGGAGCTTATCTGCGCAGCAGGCGCAATCCCTGTGCGCATAAGGGGGAGCGCTGAAAACGTAGAACTGGCTGACGCTCACATGCCCTCCTTCTGCTGCTCCTTCATGAGAAGCGCCCTGGACCAGGCACTGAAGGGGCGGTACAATTATCTGGATGGTGTGGTTTTCCCCAAAACCTGCGACATGACCAGAGGCATGTACAGCATCTGGTCCAGAAACGTGAAATTCCCCTATTACTACTCCTTGCCGGTCCCTGGCAAGACCAACGATGCAGCGGTAGAGTTCTTCATCCAGGAGCTAAATCTGTTCAAGGAGTCGCTGGAGAAATACACCGGACAGAAAATCAGCGATGACTCGCTGAGAAAGGCTATCAAGGTCTACAACGAGAACCGCAAGCTGCTGCGAGAGGTTTACAAGCTCCAGTTAAAGGATAATCACGCTCTTTCAGCAAGCCAGATATTCGGGATAAACATGGCAGGCTTAATCATGCCCAAAGAGGAGCACAATGCCATGCTCCAGAAGCTGCTACAAAATGTCCCCGCGCCCAAAGCGACACCCGATGGCACGATGCGGCTCATGCTAGCAGGGAACACTTTCGAGAATATCGAAGTCCTGCAAGCCATCGAGGAGTGCGGCGGCGATGTGGTAATCGATGACATAGACATCGGCACTCGCTATTTCTGGGCTACAGTAGATGAAAAACAAGAACCGCTCAAAGCCCTGTCAGAGCGTTACTTGCGGAAAATCCCCTGCCCCTGCAAGCACCCCGCCGAGCCCAGACTGAGCCACATGCTGGAACTGGCGAAGGAATACCGGGTTAAAGGGGTTATCCTGATAATCCAGAAATTCTGCGATACCCATCTCTACGACCGTCCCTGGCTCGAGAGCAACCTTAAAGAGAAGGGGTACCCGGTCCTGGTTGTTGACCACTCCGACATAGGTTGGTCGGGGGGCAAGTTCAAGACAATGGTTGCAGCTTTCATAGAAATGCTGGGGTGATGTGAATTGGAAACGAAACAGGATAAACCGACACCGACCCCCATTAAGCCGCTCAGATTGGCTGCAGGAGCAGCTCTAGGTGCACTCAACGAGAAATATTACAAGGAACTGGGCAGCGCCAAGTCCGAGGGCAGACCTGTTATATGGGTTACCTCCATGTCTCCCATCGAACTGGTGTACGCCTTCGATGGGATCCCCTTCTTCCCGGAAAACTATGCTGCGCTCTGCTCCTCCCGCAAAGTAGCGGAGGAACTCTGTCGCGCTGCCGAGGCAAGGGGCTATTCGCAGGATTTGTGTGCCTATGCCCTGTGCATGTTCGGCTCGATTTTCGAGAAAAAAGGCGCCTTCGGCGATGAAGGACCCCCAGCCCCCGATATTTTGCTGGCTACCGAGGGCGCATGTGCTACGCATCCCAAATGGTGGGAAGCTCTGCAGAGGCATTTCAGATGCCCTATGGTCATCATTGACGCAGCCTACACGGTGGACAGCCCCACCCTACCCAAGCATCAGAAGGAGTATTTCGCAGCGCAATTCAAAGAAGCCACCTCCGAGATGGCTGGCTATCTCAAGAAGCAAGTAGATATGGATAAGCTGCGCGAGGTGGTCTCCCAGGCTGACAGCGCCAGCCAGCTCTGGGACGAGGTAGACGCCATGCGGGCAGCCGTACCGACGCCGATAAGCCAGATAGACGTCTTCACCTGCCTGTTCCCCTTGGTCACCCTTAAAGGCACCAGAGACGCAGTAGAATTCTACAAGCAGCTTCGTGACGAGGTTAAGGACCGCGTAAACAAGGGAATCGGCTTCATACAGAACGAGAGGTTCAGGCTTATCTGGGACCTCTTCCCTGTTTACCACAACATGCGCCTGCTCAACTACTTCGCTGAGTTCGGCGCCACCTTCGTCACCGACCTCTACGGAAACGCCTTCAGCGGGCGCTTGAACCCTGCTGACCCGTTCGGCAGCCTGGCGGAGAGATACCTCAGCTTCTTCATGCGAGCAGCCTCACAGGGCAAGGCTGAGCTTTATAAGAGACGCGCCAGGCAGTACAAAGTAGATGGCATAGTCTTCCACTCCAACCGGTGCTGCCGATGTTTCACATCCGAACAGCCCAACATAGGCGCTATCCTGAGAGATGAACTGAGTATCCCCAGCATGACGTTCGAAGCGAATATGGTAGACCCCAGGGGCTACGATGATGCGCAGGTTAAGGCTAGAATCGAAACCTTTATCGAGATGTTAGAGGCCAAGAAATACCCTAAAAAGTAAAGCAGAACAAACAAAAGGGAGGAAAGACAGTGGATTTCAACCTGACCGAACAGCAACAGATGTTCAAAAATTCGGTGAAGAAGTTCACCGAGCAAGAGCTTACCCCTCTGGTCGATATTATGGACAAGAAGAACGACTTCCCCCATGAGATTAGACCGAAGCTGGCTGAGATGGATCTTTACGGAATCCCCTTCGATCCGAAATACGGAGGGGCCGGGGCTGACCATATGAGCCTCGCGCTGGCGCTAGAGGAAATCGCTAAAGTATTAGCTTCTATGGCGATACATATCCAGTTACAGCACGTGGTCAATGACAGGTTCAACAAGCTCGCTACCGAAGCCCAGAAGAAGCAGTGGATGCCCGCGATTTGTGATGCCAAAAAGGTGGGCTGTTTCGGCTTCACCGAGCCTGACACAGGCTCAAACCCCAAGATGATAAAGACCGTGGCGAAGGAAGTTAAAGACGGCTACGTCCTGAACGGTGTCAAGAGGTTCATCACCAACGCCCCCTGGGCTGATGTTATGTGCGTGTTCGCCAAGCTCGAGGGCGATATCAGCCTGTTCTTCGTGGAGACGAACAGAAAGGGCTTCTCCACCGGACCCAAGATGGACAAACTGGGATTGAGGGGCACCGACCTCTCCGACGTGTTCCTGGAGGATGTCCATGTGCCCAAAGACCACCTCTTGGGTGGGAAGGGCGGCAAGTTCGATGCGTTGAAAGACGCCATGACCATCGGCAAGATGTGCCTCAGCGCCCAGTGCGTGGGCTTGATGCAGGCTTCTCTGGAAGAGGCTGTCAAGTACTCCATGAACAGAATGCACTTCGATGAACCTATCTTCAATCTGCAAGCTATCCACTGGTTGCTGGCTGAGATGGCATCCAGGCTCGAGGCATCGCGCTGGCTGGTCTATCGAGCTGCCTTTTTGAAGGACCAAGGCACAGATACCATAAAGGACATGGCTATCACTAAGCTGTTCGTGACCTCGACCGCCGTAGATGTCAGCAGATGGGGCATGCAGGTACATGGTGCCTACGGCATCAGCAAGGAGTACAAGATCGAGCGCCTGTTCAGGGATGCCAAGATGTACGAACTGCTGGAAGGCACCTCGGAGATTCAGAGAGAGCTGATAGTTAAGCGTCTGCCCAGATAAAGGTGTCGAGCTCTTATATAAGCAGATCGTTCAATAGCGGGGAGTACAGAGGGGCGAAGCCCCTCTGTCAGGGGTCTGGGGGGCACCCCCCAGTTCAAAATTCCCCCAAGAGTGGGGGATCCAGAGGGTTGAAAAGTAGTTAGGAAATGACCTCAACAAGGAGGACCAACTATGGATTTTAAACTTACAAATGAACAGGTCAAGCTGCGACAGGAGTTTTACGACGTTTGCAAGGAGCTGGAGAAGAAAAAGCCCAGGGGATTCGCAGGACTGGAGAGTGTCTACGACACCGATGAGGGCTGGCAGTATCACCTTTATTGTGCCGAGGAGTACGCCAAGAGGGGCTGGATCTCGATTGGATGGCCTCCCGAATACGGCGGCAAGGGCACAATCGGGGACAAGGTGTTCTTCGCCGAGGCACGAGGATACTATGACCTGCCGGGCATAGACATCTTCGGGCCCGAGATGCTTGCCCCTACCCTGCTGGCAGTGGGCAATCAGGACCTCAACAAGAGATTCCTGCCCGGAATTGCCTCCGGTGAGGCTCAATGGTGCGAGCTATGGAGCGAACCCAACGCAGGCTCTGACCTGGCAGCGCTATCCACCTCCGCTGTGAGAAAGGGCAACGAGTATATCATAAACGGACAGAAAATCTGGAGCACAGGTGCTCACCGCGCCCACTGGGCGTTCGCTCTGGTCAGAACCGACGCCAACGCCCCCAAGAAGCAGATGGGCATCACCTTCCTGCTGTTCGATATGAAGACGCCCGGCGTTACCGTGAAGCCACTTTACTATATGGACCAGGCACATGTGTATAACGAAGTCTTTCTGGACGATGTGCATGTGCCTGTAGAGAACGTAGTCGGCGCAGAAAACGAGGGCTGGAGGGTCACCCAGCTTCTAGCCGGCTTCGAGAGGTCGAGCCTGGGCGCTATCATGATGATGCTGCGACAGTTAGAAGACCTGGTGAAGTACTGCAATGAGACCAAGGTGGGCGGTCAACTGCTGGCCAAAGACCCGCTCATCCGCAATAGGCTTGCCCAGGCAGCCTGCGAGGTTGAGGCACTTCGTTGTCTTGGTTACCGCATAGCCGATGCTCAGGAAAAGAACGAAATGGCTGGGTTCGAGGCTTCTGGGGTCCACATACTGGCGAGCGAACTGCAAGAACGTCTTTCCTGGCTAGGGGCTGATATACTAGGGCCTTATGGACAAGTAAAGCGCTCCAAGTGGGCGCCTTTCGAGGGCTGGTACGAGAAGTGGTATCAGCAGTCATTCGTGCTG
>CAYHAX010000299.1:0-2699 GCA_964354695.1 uncultured Dehalococcoidia bacterium | reverse complement strand
CGGTAGGAAATCGACAGTGCCCAACCATGTAGGATACAGAGCATAGGGTGAGATCGGAAAATATCCTCCGGAAATCTTTCACACCACTTGCGTAAAATCGAGATTTCACTGAGCATGAACATCTGCATGCCATGCCGCTCGACGACGCTTGCTGCATAGTTCCAATCCCGTGTTTCAAAAGCGTGAGAGATGGCTTCACGCAACAAATTCTGTGACGCATGCCATTCACTGGCAACACGGTGCAGAAGGGGCACCAGGTCAGGCTCGCTCCGTTCCAATCTTGTACGGAGAAAATCTCGAAAGAGCTGATGATAACGATACCAGTAACCTTTATCATCCAGGGGTACTATGAAAAGATTTGCTTGCTCTAAGTGATGCAGGATAGTATCGCTTCCTGACTGACTACCCATCACCGCATCACATAGAGGACCGCACAGGCGCTCCAGCACTGACGTAGATGGCAGGAATCGTTGTATTTCTGCTGGCTGGCGCTCGACGACCTCCTGAAGCAGATATTCGACCAGGTAAGGGTTATCACCTCCAAATCGGGAAACAAAAATTGCACTGTCAGCACGACCCGTCATGCACAATGCAGCCAACTGCAGGCCAGCGACCCATCCTTCAGTGCGCGCCTGCATCTCAGCAATCGCCTTTGAGGGTAAGCCAAGGCCCATTGTTTCATTCAGGAACTGTCTAGCCTCATCCGGTGTAAACCGGAGGTCTACTGCACGAATCTCGTTCAATTTACCTCTGGCTCGCAGACGGGCTAGCGGCAAGGGAGGATCAGTGCGGCTACCGACAATTACATGCATATTTTCCGGAAGGTGATCAAGCAGAAAAGTCAAGGCGCTATGTATGGCCGGAGAAGTAATAAAATGATAATCATCCAGGACTAGCAGACACTTTTGGTCTTTTGAGACCACGGTATTGATAATAGTAGTGAGAATCTTCTCCATATTGAAATCAGTAGATGAACGCAACAATCTGGCCACAGGTGCCAGATTAGTATCGATTTGCAGGGCTTCACCTAGACTCGCAGCCACGTAGGAACCAAAGAGATTAGGATCATTGTCGCTCGAATCCAGCGCATACCAGGCGATAGCAGTCCCCGATTGGGCTAACGCTTGTGATAACTCAACCATCAGCGTGGTTTTGCCATAGCCTGCCGACGCTGAAACGAGAGTCAGAACTACACCTGGCTCGGCAGTGGCTCGCTCAACCAGTTGTTTGCGATCGATGATACGGGAGCGTAACCTAGGTACACAAAGCTTAGTTTGAATCAGTTGGGAATACTGCTTATCCACTTGCACCCCCAAACCCGGTGACTAATTCTAAACTATATTTGAAGATTTCTACAAGGTCAATCTGGAACGACAAAGAGGCCACGCTACTTTAATTTAACGCATTTAGGGTAGATGCTTTTAACTCACACCCGAATAGAGGGAAATTAGAAATATATTAGAATTTAATTTCAGCCATACTCACCAGTGTGGATTTTGTATACGATCACGTTAGCATCAAAACCAAGTCCTTTTCGAGCGGCCTACTATGGTTTTTCCAACGAAGCTATTATCTGGATACCCATTTGGGAGCGGGGGGGCGCAAATATGGGCACTGCTAGCTGTCTTGGCTACCCCCCCTCACCGCCCTGTAGTGCTTCAGGCTGTCTGGGCTTTCTATGCTCCCAAGCCCCTAAAGCCCTCAGATTTTGACTACAGGGCTTCTTCCTGTCTATTGCCTCTAGGTAGCATCCTTAACAGAGTCAGTGGTAATGTGGTAGTTGCATCCACACTGTTACCTTAGTGTTGCTCTACCCGGCTTCTTGCGCCGGTATACATTTCGCAGTAGAATGCTGTCAAGAAATAAGATTGCGGATTGTGACTGGTGGGGCGGGAACGATATACTACTACCAGTGCAGAATAGCCAGATTCTTGGAGGGGAGCAGTGCTATGGATAAGTTTACTGTAAGTTTACCCAAAAGTTCATTCGATGAAGCTCAACTTCAAGCGGCAAAGGTAGGTTTGACTCTAGATAGTTTCATCCGTCGGGCAGTGAATTTCTACATCAGGGACCTGAAAGTCAAGGAGGAAATTGAGCGCTACCGGGAAATGAAGGACCAAGACAAGAAGGCGTATCTCTATAAACTTCTTGAAGAACTACGTGAAAATGGTATAGCTACAGATGATGATGATAAGATGCTTGACAAAGTTATTGAGAGAGGTGACTATAAAGACTACTACACTTTCTCTTTGGACTTTTGGCTCAAAGATAAATACGAGTTAGTGTACCCTGTGCATATATCTGCACATAAGTGATTAAGAGGCTACAATCAGCCACATTGTGTAGACCGGCACTCAACCATGCGGTGACCTGCCAATGGGCGAGGACCGGCAGGAATCTTCGTCAATTAGGCGCTGGCAGGAGCTCGCAAAGCCAATGGAAAGGTCTTCTCAAAGGTTTTGGTTTTGCCTTTTATCCTAAATGGTGAGCCGATCAAGATGCAAGCCGCTCTTGCCTTACCCGACGGTTAACAAGGCCGGACCTACGCTACTTCTTGCGATAGACATTCAGGCCCACTACTTCAGTTCGCCCAGGCAGCGGGAAATTCCCTTCGGTAGAGGCAATGATGATAGTTTTGCCTGAGGACGATGGCCCAAACTCCTGAGTCAAGTCCACCGTGATGGTAAGGGTGTTGCCGC
>CAYHAX010000298.1:0-6008 GCA_964354695.1 uncultured Dehalococcoidia bacterium | reverse complement strand
TTTTTTCTTCTGGCTTCAGGTTTCCTTCGATGTAAACCAGGTACTCCTTCTCAATCTCGAACCTGGGATGGGTGAGCTGGTTTGTTAGCTCGCCGTCGTTGGTCAGCAGCAGAAGCCCTGTGGTATCTCTGTCCAGTCGCCCGACGGGGTACAGTCTGAGATGGCGGTATCTCTGGGGCAGAAGGTCGATAACTGTCCGTCGCCCTCTCTCGTCGTTTGTAGTAGACATAATATCTTTAGGTTTGTGGAGCATCAGGTACACGAGTTGCTCCGGCTTGAGGTCGACTGGCTGCCCGCTTATCGAGATATGGTCTGTTTCCATATTCACAGGGTGTCGGAAGTTCTCAGCTGTCTCTCCGTTTACTTTCACCCTGCCCTGCTTTATGGCATCAGCCAGCCACCTGCGGGAGCCGATTCCTGCCTCGGACAGCGCTTTGAGCAAAGGCTTGGTTGACATATCAATAGTATAAGCGTTGCGGTTTGGTAAAGCCAGACCAGGTTTACTTGTCTTCTTGCTCTTGTCTCTCGTCGGATATTAGGTTAGACTGGGAACAAGCTTTCACCCTCACCTACCCTCTCCCGTCAAGGGGGAGGAATTCATCAGCATCGTCGTTTGGTATAGGGGAGCATAAGTGGTTTACGGGGGAAATGTGTGGTAAGGCTGACTTTCTATGGCGGTGTCAACGAGATAGGCGGGAACAAGATACTTCTGGAGGACGGGGATTGCGGGCTGTTTCTGGATTTCGGCTTCCCCTATAAAAGACACAAGCAGTTCTATGAGGAGTACCTTAAACCACGAACCGGCGCAGGGCTGCTCGACCCCATGGCCATGGGATTGCTGCCACCTCTGGAAGGACTTTATCGAGAAGACCTGGAGACGCCCAGACTCTGGGAGCGGTTTCGGGATAATTCCCTGTATCGCAAGCTTGAAGGGGTAGATGGGGTGCTGCTTACCCATGCCCACCTCGACCATTCAGGCTATATCTCTTTTCTAAAGCCCAGCATACCAGTGTATTCAACTGCCGTGACGGCGTTTATCGCCAAGGCAATCCAGGATTCCGGAAGATCCGGCCTGGAACAGCAGGTATGCTATTTCAGTCCTACTACGTGGGGTCCACCCGAGGATTGGAAGCAGCCAGCTTTGTTCTCCAAAAGCAAAGTGAAGCAGCAGCGTCAGTTCTGTATCGCCGATAAGTCGCTGGAGACTTTGAGCGCCGATGCGTTACAGTTCTGGGCGAGTGGATTCTGGGAGAAAGCCACCAGGCAGAGAGAGCTTGTCTCCTGCCCGCTGAACCCTCACAGCGGTTGCAGCTTTAATTTGCGCTGCTTTCCCGTAGACCATTCTATTCCGGGAGCCTGTGCCTGGGGCATCGAGACCAGTTCAGGCTGGATAATCTACAGCGGCGACCTGCGGCTTCATGGGAAACGCGCTGCACTGACAAAAGAATTTATTGAGGAAGTGGCCTGCTTGCGCCCCAGGGCCCTGATACTTGAGGGGACCAATGTGAGCCGTGAGGCGAATGTAACCGAGCGCGAGGTTTATGAAAATGCGCTGGAGGCTATCGCGAAGGCAAAGAGCCTCGTCATCGCCGATTTCTACGCCAGGGATGTAGACCGACTGCTCACCTTTCTGCAAATCGCCAGAGATACAAAAAGGAAGCTGGCGATATTGCCCAAGGACGCCTATCTCTTGAAAACAATGCGACTACTGGAGCCGGAGATACCCGATATAGCCGGGGACAGCGACCTAGTCATTTATCAGGATACCATTGCCAGGGTTGACTCATGGGTGCGCAATATCTGCAAGGAGTGTGACAGCAAGATTGTGCTGGCCGAGGATGTTAGCTCGGCGCAGGACAAATTTATCCTCTGTTTCAGCTTCCTGGACATAAACGAGCTGCCGAGCATTCGACCTAAACCGGGCAGCCTCTATGTGTTCAGTTCCAGTGAGCCCCACGACGAGGAGCAAGAGATAGACTTCCGCCGTCTGCATGAATGGCTTGAATATTTTGGCATCAAGGCTTTTGGGCTCCCTGTGGAGATAAAAGAGGAGGGCAATAAAAGCGAGTGGGAGATACCGGATGAGGAAAAGGGTTTGCACGCCTCAGGCCATGCCTGCGGCCCCGACCTGCTCAGCGTTGTTCATGGCATAAAGCCCAAGATTCTCATACCAGTCCACAGCGAAAAACCTGAGTTTTACCGTGAGCACTTGAGAGGCAATGGCACTGAGGTAAGGCTTCCTGAGGTGGGTGGGTCGATTGAGTTATGAAAGCGAGCTCGGTGGGAGTTTTTCGAAGGGTGTCCCAGTCGCTTTTGACAAGAGGTCTGGTAGGTGGTAATCTCTGCCAGCAGGGATACCACGGATTATGCTGGCTGTTCAATTAATGGCTGTCACTGAAACCCGGAGTTAATAAATTACGAAGGAGTATAGCCATTATGGATACAAAAGATAAGAAGGAAGAAGCCGTTTCCACACCACAGTTTAAGACAATCAAACACGGGTTGGACCCAAAAGAGGTGCTGTCTTTTATTAATCGTCTCGTGGCTGAGAACAAGGAGCTGGTTAACCAGGTAAAACACATAGAGTCTCTCAAAAGGCTGGCTGAGAAGACTGTGGTCGAGGCTCATGAGCAGGCTGAGATTATCAAGATTGAGATGCTGAATGAGGCAAATGATAAAGCCAATTCCATCATCGATGAGGCGGGGAAGAAGGCTAAGTCGGAGTCAAGCAGAATTATCGCTGAGACAGTAGCAAGGGGTAAGGCGGAAGCAAACAAAATAACCGCTGAAGCTCAGCTGAAGGCAGAACAGACCGTTAGGGAGAAAATCAACACAGCATCCCAGGAAGGGCATGCCATCATTCAAGCTGCTGAGGAGAAGGTGGAGCATTTATTGCAACAGAAAAGAGAGCTCGCTGAAAAAGAAGCACAAAATATCGTAAGGGAAGCGAGGAAGAGGGCTGAGCAAGAGGCTCTGGCAGTGAAACAAAAGGTGGAGCAGCAACTGGAGAGAAGTAAGAAGAAGGCAGTGGGAGAGCTCAGAGAGCACTTTAAGGCGGTTTATGAGGAATGGCTTTCGAGCCTAGGTAGCCTTGATGAGGCGGCTGCCACCGCGTTTGCTGGTGAGGACAAAGACCTCGCAATATTCAGTACAGAGCTAGTTGAGGACATCCAGACAGAGACTACCCTTAAGGAATGTTACTGGTTGCCCTCGCTGACCCATGAAGAAGGAGCCACAAGGGATAGCAATGTCATTTATGAGGGGAGCATCGAGTTGCTGTTCCCCACTCTTAGCAGTTTAGACCAGATGCTGCGTCTTCTGGGGCGTTTACGCGGTATCCCCAGGATGAAGGTTCAGAATCTGGCAATCTCGCCTGACAAGAGCATACTTGTCAACGCTTACCTGGAAACCCCCACCTCGCTTCTTGCAGTCCTTGAAGCCATCCCTGAGGTGGAGAGGGCTTCAGGATTGCTGCATGACGCCAGGATAGCGGCAATTACGGGCGGGGCAGGGGGGCAATCTCCTGTCAAAAGGATTGTGGTCACTACAAAAGCTTAGGCAAGCCAACTTTCAGAGAACTGACTGCCTTCCCTCTTTTGCAGGGGGGCTCTACGCCAGGGTGCCGCCGTCAACGTATATAGTCTGCCCCGTTATATAGCTCGAGGCATCAGAGGCAAGGAACAGGGCAACCGATACGATGTCTTGAGGCTCAGCAATGCGTCCGAGGGGGATGGAAGCCTCCAAAGCCTTAAGTGCATCGGGGTCTGACCACATGGGCTGGCTGAACGCTGTTTTCACCAGATAAGGTCCGATGGCATTTACGCGGATGTGGTAGCTGGCTAGCTCTACGGCAAGGAGTTTGGTGAGCATGACCACCCCGGCTTTGGCTATACTGTAAGCCCCAAGCCCTGGGGCTGCTTTGGTGGCGCCGGTTGACACCATATTGATTATATTGCCGCTCTTCTTCTCCATCATTACCTTCGCTACTGCCTGGCTGCACAGGAAATAGCCCTTTAGGTCGACGTTCATTACCTTATCCCAGCCGTCCTCCCGAAGGTCAACCAAGTTGCGCATGATGTTAATGGCTGCGTCATTGACCAGAATATCTACGGTGCCGAAGTTTTCGCGGGTTTTTGCCACCATATTGTCCACTTCGGTTTTTAGAGCGATGTTGGTCTGAACCGCCAGGGCGTGCCGGTGCAGCGCTTCAATCAACCCTACTGTTTTGTTCGCTTCCTCCGAGTTGATATCCGCAATCACCATGTCGGCGCCAGCCTCAGCAAATCCCAAGGCGATAGCCCTGCCGATGCCTCTGCCTCCTCCGGTTACTATGGCAATCTTGCCTTTCAAGGAAACATTCGGGGTGGTCATGCGCTGCCTCCCTTCGTCTTGTTCGTGTGTTGGCGGTGAAGCCATGATAGCCATATACTCGCAGGCTGTCAACATGGCAGCGCCCTTCGACAGATGCTCAGTTCAAGGTTTAGGATTTTCTTCTTATTTTCTAGGCGACTGTAGTATAATGCGGAGTAACAAGTGGTGCTGCTATTCGGTTGCTGTGTGGGAGGTTGAGTATGCTGAGCTGGGAGAAGAAGCTGGCGGGCATTGATGTCAATCAGAGTGAGTTTCCTATGTGCTTCGTCTGCGGCAAGGATAACCCTATGGGGATGAAGCTGAAGTTTAAGAAGAACGGTGATGAGGCGAGAGGCGAGTTTACTATCAGTGAGCTTTACCAGGGGTGGCGCGGGTTTGTTCACGGCGGCATTATCGCCACTATACTTGATGAGGTTATGGCTTATACATACTTTCCTGAGTTTAAGGGGGTCACTGCTAAAACAGAGGTCAGGATCAGGCAGCCGGTCCCTATCGGTGTGCCTCTGGTGGCTACAGGAAGGCTGGTTAAGAGGACGAGGAAGCTTTTGACCACTGAGGCTACGATAGCGTTGAAGGACGGCACGGTGCTGGCTGAGTGCATTGCTCAGTCGTATGTAGTGGACTAAATGGGTGGAGGTTTCTAATGACTGCAGTAACTGCGGCGGCTCAAGAGGGAGAGATAACTTCGGTGCAACAGAGAAAACTCAGGATAACCAATTTGGCTCTGGGTTTTCTGCACCTGGCGCAGGGTATCATCATACTTCTGCTGGGTTCCGGGTTCAGCGCATCGGTTACTACGGCATATATTGGCTCGGCTGCCGAATATAGCTACGAGCCGAGGATACTAATCGCCGACTTCCTGTTCATCTCGGCGTTCGCCCACTTGCTGATTTCGCTTCCGAGTGTATTCCCGTGGTACATCAGGAATCTGGGCAAGCATATCAACTATGTTCGCTGGTTCGAGTATTCACTCAGCGCCTCGATAATGATTGTGGTGATTGCCTCGCTTTGCGGAATCACCGAGATGGTGAGCCTGTTCTCTATATTTGCTCTCACTGCTGCTATGAACTTGTTCGGGTTGATGATGGAGCTGCATAACCAGACCACTGCTAAAACCAATTGGATGGCGTTTATCCTGGGCAGCGTGGTCGGCGTTGTCCCCTGGATAGGGATAATGCTCTATTTCGTCAGAGCCACCCCCAGCCCGCCTGTTTTTGTTTATGCTGTGGTAATCTCTTTGATATTTCTCTACGCTCTGTTTCCTCTTAATATGTGGCTGCAGTACGCCAAGAAGGGGCTGTGGAAGAACTATATCTGGGGGGAGTACGGGTATATGTTTCTCAGCCTGACTGCGAAATCTCTGTTAGCGTGGCAGGTGTTTGCGGGGACGTTGAACTCGCCGGTGCTGATGTCTTGAAGGCGATGCTTAGTCACTGAGTTGCTTTGTGCCTGGAGTCCTTCTTGGGAAGGACTCCAGGCTACCCTTCCGCACTTCCGGTTAGCTCCATGCCCAGACCAAATGCCCGTCTTTCACGGTGTATTTCAAATACCCTTGCTTGACCCATTTTGTTATGTCTTCGTTGATTTGATCAGAAGGATAGGGTACGAGTTCCGCCACCTTTTTAACCAGGCTTTCT
>CAYHAX010000297.1:0-1708 GCA_964354695.1 uncultured Dehalococcoidia bacterium | reverse complement strand
CCTCAAGTTAAATAAGTGCCTTTGCAACTGTGTTTAACGGCGCTGCTTCTAGCTGAGCCAGGCTCGGCGTCCGTCCCAGTCGTAGTCTTCTCTTTCTACCAACATGGCTGTTCCCTGGCCGTAGCCGCCGCAGATGGCTGCGCAACCGTATCTGACTTTGCGGCGATTCATTTCGTGCGCCAGGGTGCCTACCATACGCATCCCGCTTGCGCCTATGGCATGACCGATGCAGCAGGCATCGCCGTTGACATTCATCTTTTCCGGGTCTATGCCCAACTCTTTGCATTGAACAATAGGCGCTACGGCGAAGGCTGCGTTAGACTCCCAGAGGTCTA
Organism: uncultured Dehalococcoidia bacterium; assembly: GCA_964354695.1. GTDB lineage: Bacteria > Chloroflexota > Dehalococcoidia > SZUA-161 > SZUA-161 > CAYHAX01. Next base: position 1,373 of record CAYHAX010000297.1, on the reverse strand, counting down.
TGTCTTTGGGGGTCAGCCCTGCCCTTTGTACAGCCTTCTTGGACGCCAGGGTGGCGCTATACCCCATGATTTTGGGGTCGCATGCCTCCCAGGCTAAGGCTCTTACAGTACACATCGGGACTAGCCCCAACTCTCTGGCTTTATCCTTTGGCATAAACACGCCTGCTGCGGCACCGTCTGCCTCTTTGGAGGAATTAGCCGCATCAACTGTACCTTCCAGCTTGTAAATGGGTGGCAGAGTGCGTATCTTCTCCAGCTTTGAGTCGGCTCTTACGCTCTCATCGTAGTCGACGATTTTCTTCGTTCCATCGGGGAATATGCCTTCCATGGGTATTATCTCGTGCTTGAACTTGCCCTCTTTGTAGGCTGCAGCAGCACGCATGTTGCTCTTCCATGCCCATACATCTTGCACTTCTTTGGAGATATTGAACATCTCGGCCATGTTCTCTGCGGTATTACCCATCCCTATCATTGTATTTGCATCGACGACCTCCCACAGTTTGGCATTTGGGTTACCCCGCGCGGCTGCACCGCTCGCTATAGCATCTTTTATGAATGTATCCATGTCTGTAGTGGCGGTGAACAGGGGGATGGGGAAGTGAGAACAGCTCTCGTTGCCTCCGCTGATAACTATATCCTCTATTCCTAGCTGAATTGCCATTATGCCGAACTGAGCGCCTGCCATACTCGATGTACACGCGCGGTCCACGCTTAAAGCACGTGTCTCATAGGGGCAGGTGAGCAGGGCAACTGTTCTGCCGGGGTTCTGCTGTTCCCCCGTCAGATTTGGTGTGCCCATCGTGACCTCGTCGATCATTTTGGGGTCCAGCCTGGTTCGCCTTAACAGTTCCTTAACGACAGCAATCGCAAGGTCGTCCCCACGCATGTGGGCAAAGAAGCCAGGATTCTTCTGGCTTGCCCTTCCGAAAGGGCTTCGCGCAAAGTCCACCATCACTACTTCTCTCGGTGTTTTTGCAGTTTTGGCTGTTGCTTTTCTCGGCATTAATCTTTCCTCCTTTTTCTCGTCTTGCTACCAGCTTCTCGGAAGCCCCAGTCCCAGTGAACAGACAAGGTTTCTCATTACCTCAGAAGTGCCTCCGCCCATGTTCAGGCTCACGCACTGCTGATATTCCTTTTCAAATTTACCCTGCATCGGTGCCCATCTGGATTCTCCTACCTGTGAATATAGTCCTAATATCTGACATCCAGTGTAGAAGAAGCGCTGGTTCAACTCGGTGGCCATGACCTTGGCTGCCGCAGCATAGGACCCAGCCACTATCAGGCCGCCCTTAATCTGGTTCCAAACTACGAAATAGGCGTAGGCACGTCCTGACTCAATGTCTATGGCAAGCTGAGCCAGTCTGTGTCTAACG
>CAYHAX010000296.1:0-6331 GCA_964354695.1 uncultured Dehalococcoidia bacterium | reverse complement strand
GGGCAGAGGGTGGTTCTGCGGGAGAAACGTTTCAGCGATGCCGATAGCGATTATGCCTGGAGGTGCGACGCCGAGCTAGCCCGTTACGATGCCACCGCGCCCTTGAAGCTGTCTGTCAAGGAGTACACCCTCTATTACATCGAGCAACTGAAACACCCCAGGGAAAATAGCAGCTGGTTCGCTATAGATAGTCTGGATGGCAAGCATATCGGAAACTGTATGTACTACGATGTGGAGGAGGGAAGGAAACAGGCAAAGATAGGGATAATAATCGGCGACCGCGATTACTGGGGCAGAGGCTATGGTGCGGAGGCTGTTAATCTTCTGGTAGACTACATCTTCGAGAAGACGAATCTGGAGCGGCTCTACCTGGATACCCTGGAGTGGAATGCCAGGGCGCAGCGCTGTTTCCAGAAGTGCGGCTTCGTTGTTTGCGCCAGAATCAACAAAAAGGGCAACCATTTTCTTATCATGGAGCTATACCGGGGCTGGCACAAGCCAGTCAAAGCTGAAGACATGCCACAGCATATATAACACATCTTCTAAGGCAGCCACCATTTGGGAACTGGGTTGTGCAGAGGGGTGAAACCCCTTTGCTGGGGGTTTGGGGGTGTCCCCCAAATTTCAAAGTCACCCAAGACTGGGGGATTTAGGGGGTTGAAAAGCGCTTCTAGACGCTCTCTAGGACAGCACTTGACTCAAAAGGCGGTTGCGGGGTATACTACTGCCACTATCCAAAAACGGGGCGGTGAGCGATGAAGGTTTCATGTTCCCAAGAGGATTTGAGCAAAGGACTAGCCGTCGTGGGCAGGGCGGTGGCAACCAGGGCTGTGTTGCCCATAACCAACAACGTCCTGATAGCGACGGAGAACTCTCAGCTCAGGTTATCCGCAACTAATCTGGAGATTGCCATAAGTTGCTGGATTCCTGCCACGGTCGAGAAGGAAGGCACAATCACCATTCCGGCGCGTCTGGTGACTGATTTCGTCAATTCTCTACCCACAGGGCGTATCGAAATGAGCCTGTCCCCTCGCAGCAAGAGCGTGGAGCTGAAATGTGCCCGCCACGAGGCGCATATCAGCGGACTAGACGCCGCTGATTTTCCTGCCATCCCCAAGATTACAGATGGCTTGAATGTAAAGGCCAAGGCGGCGGATTTGAGGTTGGCGATAAAGCAGGTGGTGTTCGCCGCAGCCTCTGAGGAATCTCGCCCTGTGCTCACTGGCATCCACGCCGAGTTCGAAGGCGACAAGCTCACTTTGGCTGCCGCCGATGGCTTCAGGCTGGCGGTGCACAAGATGTCGCTGACTTCACAAGCCGGCTCTAAGATGGCAATTATCATCCCGGCACGCTCACTCAACGAGCTGAACCGTCTGCTCAGCGACCAGGATGAGGCACTTGAGATTACTGTCAATTCACAGAAGAGCCAGGTGCTGTTCCGCATGAGGAACATAGAGATGGTCTCCCAGCTAATCCAGGGCACCTTCCCCAACTATGCTCAGCTTATACCGCAAAGCCATAGCACCAGAGCCGTGCTCAGCCTCTCAGAGTTCCTGAGGGTGACGAAGAGCGCCTCCATTTTTGCCAGGGATGGCAGCGGCATCGTTCGTCTCCAGATTATACCCAAGGATGGAAAAGGTAAAGTCGCTGTCTCAGCACGCGCTGAGGAGATAGGCGATAACATCGGTGAGCTCGATGCCCTTGTGGATGGAGCCGAATCCAAGATAGCCTTCAACAGCAAATATCTTGTGGATGTTCTCGAGGTCATTGCCGAAAAAGAGGTGGCTCTGGAGACCACAACCTCCTCCAGCCCAGGCGTTATCAAACCAGTGGGCAAAGACAACTACATTCACGTAGTGATGCCGATGTTTGTGCAGTGGTGATTCGAACCGAAGCTAGTTAGCATGTTGAAGCGCTGTCTTTCGACAGCGCTTCTCTTTATTACCAATCCCACTCCAACCTGAGAGCCAGTATAATTATGGGCGCGGATCAACATGTTTGAGGAAATCCTTGTAGTTCGGGTATTATAGAGGTGATATGGAACTGGATAGAGCACTGTACTTCAAAAACAGCCGCGAATGGCGTAAATGGCTGGAGAGGAACTACGGCAGAGAGAATGAGGCATGGCTTATCCATTATAAGAAACGTAGCGGTAAGTCTGGGGTCAGTTATAGCGAGGCTCTCGACGAAGCGCTATGCTTTGGATGGATTGACAGCAGATTGAAAAGAATTGACGAAGAGAGGTTTGTCTTGAAGTACTCTCCTCGCAAATCAAAGAGTGTTTGGTCTAAGGTAAACAAGGAAAGGGCGGAGAGGCTGATTGAAGCCGGCAGGATGACAGATGCAGGTCTGGCTAAGATTGAAGAGGCGAAGGAAAGCGGTCTCTGGGATACCGCTTATACCAATAAAATGAGGGAAAGAATGCCCTCGGATTTGAAGAAGGCACTGCTGACAGATAAAAATGTCTGGAATAACTTTCAGGGTTTCGCAAACAGTTACAGGAATATGTATATCGGCTGGGTAAATGGTGCCAAAACAGAGGAAACACGTAAAAGACGGATAGCAGAGGTCGTGAAACGGTCATTAATGAATAAAAAGCCTGGAATTCCCTGACTTCGACATACCTCAGAATCACCTCAGCTCGCAAACCACGGCGTTAGCCTCGTGAATGGCTTTGTCGATCAGCCCATTAAATTCTGGAAGCTGAGTGGCTCTAAAGTGGGCAACATAAAAGATCTTTAATTATAATTATGTTAGCCTCTCGTTTATTTGGGCGGCTCCCAACACGAGGGGTCCATCTTTAGCTGGGACATCTCGTGCTTCGTTCTGGCGATTAGCTGGTCCTGCAAAGGCTTCTCCAAATCAACGAAGTAGGCGCTGGAACCTGCAGTCCTTACTATCAGGTCACGGTAGTTCTCGGGGTGCCGCTGAGCTTCAAGCAGCACATAATCATCTACCACATTTCCTTCGACATAGGGAAGCCCAAGGTCAATAAAAATCTTTAGGTATGCAATAAACCTGAATTTGTTTGTTCCATCAAAGGATTCTGGCAGCCACCTTTGACTGAGCAGGTGATTGAATGTCATCAAGGGGTCTACCTTAGCTGCCGATTTGAGCACAGCGATTGCCCCCTTCTTGTCACTGCCGGGGGCGGGTGAGGTCGTTCCGTCATCAAACAGGTCGCCATCCTTTCTTCCGTCGGGAGTCGCTCCGGTCAATCCACTAAGGGTATAGTAGCTAATACCACCGCTGCCGTCGCAGGTAACGCTGTGCTCATATATTGTTTTGAAGCTTTGCATAGTCTCTGCTGTCTTAATATGGACTTCTCTGGCAAACAGGTCAACATAATCATCATTGTTGCCAAATTTGGGGGCGCTGAGGACTAGCTGACGCAACTCCTCATGTCCTTTCCAATTGTCCCTGAGTGCTAACAATAGCTGCGCCATGGTTACTTTTCTATCCTCGAAAATCAATTTTCTCATCGCCACAAGCGCATCGACTACGTTTGTGTGACCGACAGGTTGTATGTTGGTTTTGTGCCAGTAATGTAGTTCCTTGACATCGGTGGCGCTTTCGATACATCCATCGACTAATGCAGAGTTGAAAGGCTGGGGCAGCCAATACTCTGCTATAGCATCTGTCATGTTAGATAGGGTTACAAACTTATCCGTAAAAAATTTCACTTGCTCCAGATATGCTTGAACTACATCGTAAATGTCATTGAAATTCAGCGGGTCACCAGTTGCAACGCCAACCTGTCTCCCGCCGAAGAATTTGTAGTCCCTGCCTTGGTTCAAGGCGTACTCCAAACACTTGGGCAGGGCGAATCCCATACCAGAAGTGGCACGGTGGCTCATGGGCTTGCCAACTACAATTTGCCTCAGGCTATCCTCTACAGCCCAGTTTCTGGCATCCTCTGTTGGTATTCGTTTACTCATCAGATATGGTATCGCGAATTCGTCGTTGAAGATGCCATAATGACCTGCATCTTCTCTCAGAGTATCTGCTAAGCGGTAAAGAAACTCGTCGGGTGTATTGCGGTGGAGTCTCACGCATATCATTGGTTCAGTCAATTTTAGAGATTTGACACTATCCATAATTAGATATGTTAGTTCGTTGGTGATGTCCCTGCCCAGGCTGTCTTGCCCTCCTATGGTTACGCATCTGAGGCTGGCTTTGGAAGCGCTCGCTGCCATTGGTGGGTTTAGGTCTGGAAGCTCCGTGAGCTTGATCCAGACATGCTCCAGCAATTCTCGAGCTTCCGCAGATGTTGTCTTGCCTTGCTCTCTGTCTTTTCTATAGAATGGGCAGAAAATGTAATCGAATCTATCCCCCATGCCAGCTGTAGGAAGGTCGATTACTCTATTAATGAGGAAAACAAAATACCAAAGCTGTAGAGCTTCATAGAATGTCCTGGGTGGGTTTTCAGAAACCCAATCGCAGGTCTCGGCTATTTGCTCCAATTGCCTTCTCTTACTGTCGTCTTTCTCTCCGTCTGCCATCGATTTCGCTAAAAACGAGTACCTCTTCACCCATCTGCTCCCTGCTTCGAGGGCTGTGATAGCTGCCTCAAGGAAAGTCCTTTTCTTCAGGAAGTCCTTGGGGTAATCGCGCATAAGTTGCCTGTCGCTTTCGATTTGCTGCAGCTTATCGCGAGCTTCCCTTATTATGCCGCTCAATCCCACCTTGAATAGCTTCTCGTAGTTGGGCATCTGTCCTCCAGGATACCCGTGTACCCATGCAAATACACCTTCATTAAAATATGGCCAATATTGCCTGTCCTCTTTGACCGGCGCGAACCGCTCCTGTTTTTGCACTGACCTGCTTTGCCAGTATTTGTCAATCGAGTGCATTTCAGCTTTTTCTTCGTCGGTCAGTGCCTCCTTGAAGCCTGTATCTATAGCCTTGTCAAGCCAGCTGCTGTATATCTCCGGATAGCTGGTAGCATAATCTGGGTGCGCAGCAGCATTGCCTACAATACGGTCGTGTTCGCCGATATACAAAGTAATGTTTTCGAGGAAATTAGCCAGAGCCCTCGCCCGTCGTGTGATTACTGGCTCATCTGTTTCACTTTCTCTATATCCTTGGGTTACAAAGCGGGCACGCTCGACATCCAGTTTTAGGTCAGGTCGAACGCTTTTGACCTGGTCTTGTATTTCTTGGTCGAGGGGTCTTCGTCCTCCGCGTTGCTGCCCACGCATACTAATCTTCTGGCGTGCCTCGTCAGCAAGTCGCTCGGTTAGCCTCCTGTACGGACTAGCACTCGTAGTCATTTTTATTATCCCCTCCCTTTCCTCCAAACTTGAGAGATTATGTTTCTGGTTGCTGTTCTTGTCTGCTGGGTATCTACGGAATGTTATTGCTAACAACTAGAGGTAGCTTATTAAAACACAAATAGACATTTTAGGCAATTTTAAATTATCTGATATGGAGAAGTCCTAAAATTGTGTTTAAAAAAGTTAAAAAGTCCTCACATTTTGCTGGTTACACTGGACTGCGCCTCGAAGTATCAGGGCTTCGCTCAACCGACTGGTACACCTCCTGCGTCTTCAATGCGCAGGCAGGCGGAGTGCACCACCATGGTATCGCCTTCTTCCAGTTCCACCCCAAGGCCAAAAGAATAAACTCAGCCCGCTTCTTCTGGAACGAGCAGGCGAGGAATATCGGCAGTCTTACCCAGCCATGACTTTGACTATCACCGAGCGGTTTCTGGGACCGTCGAATTCACAGAAGAAGATGCCCTGCCAGGTACCCAGGACTAATCTGCTGTTCTCCACCATCAGTGTCGCTGAACTGCCGAGCAAGCTGGCTTTAATATGGGCGGGAGAGTTGCCCTCTGTGTGGTGGTATTTACTGTGCTGAGGTACCAGAGCATCGAGATATGCGATAATGTCCTCCACCACGTCAGGGTCAGCCTGCTCGTTTATCGTGATGGCGGCAGTGGTATGAGGCACGAAGACGTAGCAGACACCGCTTTTAATCCCGCTGGACGACACTGCATCCTGAACCAATCTGGTGATATTCTGAAACTCCACGCGCGCTCTGGTATTTATGCTCAGCTTGTGTATCATACAAATCCTCCCCGTTGCCCCATGCTAAACCCCGTTATCTTATGCTGTCAAGCTGATCAGTCTGGTAAGAATTGAGGTTGCCAAGTTTGCCTCTTTAGCTTCGAGCCGCCCCCTTTAAGTGGCTTTGAGCGGACATTTTTCCAAAATCGTGCTCGCTCCATCTTGACACGAACGCAATTTTGTGCTAGCTTCATCGCAAGAATAAATAGGAAAGGAGAGAAGGGATGCAAGCATACTGCATGAAGTGCCGAGCCAAGAAG
>CAYHAX010000295.1:0-5687 GCA_964354695.1 uncultured Dehalococcoidia bacterium | reverse complement strand
TAACTCCAATCGGGAAACCTTCCGGCCCAGCTTATCAGAGAGGCTGGTGGCGGATGGCAGCAGCCCGGGAATATCGGTAATGCTGACATTGGCGTTTATCCCGATGCCGATAACAGCCCAATCCACCGATTGACCCCGAAGGGCGCTCTCCAGCAGGATACCGCTGATTTTCTTGCCCCTCACCAGAACATCGTTGGGCCATTTAATGGTCGTTACAAGACCGGTAGCCTTCCCGATGCAGCGGCTCGTGGCTAGAGAGCCTATCATGCTGAGACGGATAAGCTTGCTCATCTCAGGATGGAGGATAATGGATACTGCCATCACACCCGGCGGATTTATCCAGGCTCGCCCCAGGCGAGCCCTGCCAGTGGTTTGTTCCTCAGCAACAATAACGGTCCCCTCCTCTGCCCCTTCTTTCGCTGCCTTTCTCGCCACATCCATCGTCGAGGTAACGGAGGGATAGTAGAGGAAATTCCGACCAACGAACCTGGTGGTTAGCCTATTTTTGACCGCCTCGGGGGAGATGTCGCTCTTTGCCTTCAATCTCTCATACCTGCGCTTGCTAGATGGGGCGAAGCGGGCAGTTCCGCGATAGAAACTGTCCGCTTCACGTTCGCTGACCAAGTAAACCTATAAGCCGGGTTCTGTACTCGCCAGAAATCAGTTTACGACCGAAGCCTTCATCCTGATTCCCATCAAGCGGTGACCATCTGTCTGGGATGACAGTTGCCTGCCACCTCGAGCGACCAACCCGAGGACAGGCCGGGCGTCCCTTAAGTCCTCCTATTCGGTCTTGCTCTGAGTGGGGTTTGCCCAGCCGGTCAGTCACCCGACCGCTGGTGAGCTCTTGCCTCACCATTTCACCCTTGCCCGCCCTGAGGCGGGCGGTATGTTTCTGTGGCACTTTCCGTAGAGTCGCCCCTCCTGGGCGTTACCCAGCACCCTGCCCGGTAGAGCCCGGACTTTCCTCTCCCCCCCAGCCCTAAAGCCGGGGGAAGCAGTCACCCGGTTTACTTGGTCAATACCAGTTTACTATAAACAAAGGCGGAGAACAATTCAACGACAAATTATAAATACGAATTTCTAAACCGCTTGGCAAGTACTCAGCCGTCAGCAATCAGCTTTCAGAGTGTTGTTAAACAATCGCTGACCGCTGAAGGCTAATAGCTGAAAGCTAGCTCAGGTACAGGATGCGACCGCAGTTGCTGCACTGCACCAACTCGTGCCCCGTCCTGGCTCTCTGTTGGTCGGACATGGGAAGGCTGATGCGGCATCCCTGACACCTCCCCTGCATCACCTTAGCCACACCATGCCCCTGCTTTGCCCGCCGCACCTCTTCATAGAGCCTGAGGCAAGCAGGCTCAGTTTGACTTCCGAGCAGCGCCCTTTTCTGCTCCAGTGCAGCTAGCTCAGCCTCCAACTCTTCCTTCTGTTTCGAAAGCTTCTGCTGGTTCTCCTGCCACTCTCGCTCCACCGCCGCGAACTCGCTGCTCTTCTGGCTAACCTCTTGCTTAACGCCATCCACATCGAGCATTATGGAGAGGAGCTTATCCTCCTTCTCACCGCGCTGCGCCTTGAGAAGCTCGAATTCCTGCTGGAAACCCTGAAGCTCTCGAGGGTTCTGCAACGAGCCGCCGTAGAGCTTCTTCTCCACAGAGGCAATCTTAGCCCCCAAATCGCTGGTCTCCCATTCCATAGTTTTCTGCTGGTGCTCCAACATAGAGAGGTGTTTCTTCACAACGTCGAGGGCAGAGCGCGCCGCCACGAGGTCGTCGTCCTTGCCCAGTTGGGATTTCACCTGGGTCAGAGCCTCGGTTTTGCGCTGAATTTCGAGGTCTACCTCTTGCAGCTCGTATAGCTGTTTCGCCTTGCTCATAGCCGTGTTCCTAGGATAGCTCAGAAAGCGGGATTAAGCAAGTCGTCGTGGGTTCGCCTTCAGCCTTCAGCTTTGAACGGTCAGGGAGCGCTAATCCTTGTCGGGCACAAGATTTTGTGCCCCTACATCGTGTTGAGCGAAATGTTTGCTTTTGGGGCGACAGTGTGTTATAAATACGGGTGGAAAATTTAATAGCGAAAGTAGAGGCGCCTGGGTGCGAGCCCAGGCTTAAATGGGTAGCAAGTCGGTGAGAATCCGACGCAGCCCCGCTACTGTGACTCGCTAAGGCGAGAAGTCAGAACGCCAGCCTCTAGCTGAGCTACGATGCCTCCGCGGAGAGGGGTTGCTCTTTTTGTTGCCAACTTATCATGGGAACGTCCCCTCGTTCTGCAGAGCGAGGGGATTTTGTTTTCCCCCTCCCATGCAAGGAGAAAGGAGTGCTTTGTCTAAGGGAATCTGGCTGCTAACGCTCTCGGTAACGGTAATCTTTGCAGCTATCGCCTGCACCAGCGCTACATCAGCTCCGGGCGCGGTGAGCGATGACTGGGGCAGGGAAATCAAGCTCGATAAAGCGCCCCAGAGAATCGTGTCCCACGTCCCCAGCATCACTGAGATGCTCTTCGCCCTCGGTCTAGGGGATAGGGTGGTGGGGGTCAGCGACTACTGCGACTACCCCGAGGAAGCTAAGTCCAAACCCAAGGTGGGCGGCTATTTCAACCCTAACATCGAGGCAATCGTAGCGCTGAATCCCGACCTCGTGCTCACCGACGGCTACGCCTCCGATATCTCCAAACTCGAGGGCTTGGGAATTCCCTTCGCAGTATTACAGCCCAAAGACATAGACGGCATCTTTAAAGACATAGAGCTGCTGGGAAATATCACCGGCAGCCAGCAGAAAGCAAGCGAGCTTACCACTGACATGAAACAGCGCATAGATGCCGTTTTGAAAAAGGTGGTGCCGTTTTGCTATCGCCCCGGGGTATTCTACGTATTCGATGCCACCGACACCACCAAGCCCTGGACAGCAGGATCAGGCTCGTTCATAGATGCCCTGATAAACCTAGCTGGAGGGTTTAATGTTGCCGGACAGGCACAGGAGCCCTGGATACAGTTCAACATGGAGGAACTGGTGAAATCAGACCCCGAGGTCATATTGGTGGATTCTATCATGGGCACAGCAGTGATATCGCCGTCAGAAATCGCAGCGCTTCCGGGATGGCAGGGGATAACGGCGGTCAAAGAAAACAGAATCTACGTGGTTAACGGCGACCTGGTGAACCGCTCAGGTCCGCGAATAGTGCAAGGGCTGGAGGATGTTGCGAGAGCCATACACCCGGAGCTGTTCGAACACTAGCAGATGGGAGCAACAGAGGTGAGAACGCTGGAGCAGGTTTTACAGGGGATAAAGCCGCTGGATGAGAAGGCGATGGCTGCCGCCAGGGCGCGGCAGGACACGTTGACCAAGCCGCTGGGGAGCCTAGGCAGGCTGGAGGAATTGTCAATAAAGCTGGCGGGCATGAGGGGCGAGCCGATACCGAGGCTGCACCATAAAGCCATTATTACGATGGCTGCCGACCACGGCGTGGTAGCAGAAGGGGTGAGCGCCTATCCCCAGGCGGTGACGCCTCAGATGGTGCTCAACTTCCTGCGCGGCGGCGCGGGCATCAACGTTCTGGCAAGGCACGTGGGAGCCAGCATCATCGTCGTGGATATGGGGGTAGCTTCCGATATCGAGCCTCATACTGCGCTGCTTTCCAGGAAGATAGCCTGCGGGACACAGAACATGGCGAGAGGACCCGCCATGACACGCGAGCAGGCAATCAAGGCTATTAAGGTGGGGCTCGAGATTGTAGAGAAGGAGTCCCAAAAGGGGCTGGACATCGTGGGCACGGGCGACATGGGCATCGGCAACACCACACCGAGCAGCGCCATCACCGCCGCCATCACCGGAGAACAGGTAGCAAAGGTAACGGGGCGAGGCACCGGTATTGATGATAAGCAGCTAGAACATAAAGTGAAGGTCATCGAAAGGGCACTGAAGGTTAATGAACCCAATCCAGATGACGCCTTAGATGTGCTCTCGAAAGTGGGCGGCTTCGAGATAGGCGGCATCTGCGGAGTGATACTCGGCGCAGCGGCGCAGCGCATCCCTGTGGTCATAGACGGCTTCGTATCGGGAGCAGCGGCGCTGATAGCTGTGGGGTTGTCACCCAGAGTGAAGGACTACCTGATAGCATCGCACTGTTCCGTGGAGATAGGTCATAAAGTACTACTCAGACATCTGGGATTGAAACCGATACTTGACCTGGAGCTCAGGCTGGGCGAGGGCACGGGGGCAGCTTTAGGGATATCACTGGTTGAGGCGGCAGCCAGGATTCTGGCTGAGATGGCTACATTCGCTGAGGCGGGCGTATCTGAAAAAAGCAGCGACAACTAAGGAGAACATATTGGGCTTCATAGCGGCACTGCAATTTTTGACCATAATACCCATCAGGGTGAAGGTAAGCGCTCAGGAGCTGCGCCGCTCCATCTCCTATTTCCCTCTGGTGGGGCTGCTGATAGGAGGAATGCTCTACGGACTCGACCTGCTGCTGTCGCTGGCATTTCCATCGAGTCTGGTTAATATATTCCTCATTATAGCTCTGGTGATAATCACCAGGGCGCTGCACCTGGACGGCTTCATAGACACCTGCGATGGGCTGGCGGGCGGTAACTCGCCGGAGAAGAGGTTGGAGATTATGCGAGATAGCCGGGTGGGGGGCTTCGGGGTGGCGGGAGGGTGCTGCCTGATACTGCTCCAGTACATAGCACTGACTGTGTTGCCCGAGGAGCAGAGGCTGGAAGCGCTTCTGCTGATGCCCACGCTGGCACGCTGGACGATGGTCTACGCCATATTCGCCTATCCCTACGCCAGAAAGCAAGGGATGGGAAAGGTCTTTCAAGAAGGCTCCAAACTGCCCTGGCTGGCTATCGCTACGGCAATCGCATTAGCGGCGTCGACAGCGTTGATGCGACTCGAAGGGCTGGCTGTGATGGCTGCCAGTTTATTTATAGCTATGTTAGCAGCGACCTTTCTAAGTAGAAGGCTGGGCGGGCTTACAGGCGATACCTACGGCGCCATCAACGAGGTGGTCGGGGTATCCGTTCTGCTTCTAGTACCACTGATAACCTGGAGCTACGGGATATGAGCATGACTTTAATCCTCGGTGGTGCGCGAAGCGGGAAGAGCCACCTGGCGCAGGTGCTTGCGTCTAAGGGCGGTAAAAGGGTGCTCTTTGTAGCCACAGGCGAGCCGCTCGATGAGGAGATGAGCGCTCGCATAGAGGCGCACCAGAAATCACGCCCCCGCACCTGGAGAACACTGGAAGCGCCGACGTACGTCGCCAAAGCGCTGAGAAAAGGGATGGGTGATGCAGAGGTTGTTATCGTAGACTGCATTACCCTTCTTGTCTCCAACCTGATGGGAGAAGACAGCGCGAATGCTGAGACGTTGGAGAAGAAGGTAAACGCTGAGCTTGAGGCGCTTATCAGATTTGCGAAGCGTACAAATGCGCACCTCATCATCGTATCTAACGAGGTAGGGCTGGGCTTGGTGCCCACCTCTCCTTCGGGCAGGGTATATAGAGACGTTTTGGGTGCTGCGAATCAAATGCTCGCCAGACATGCCGACGAGGTTTACTTCATGGTCGCTGGCATCGCAATCCCACTGAAAGGAGCGCAACATAAGTGAGAGCGGCATGTTGCTGGAGCGGAGGAAAGGATAGCTGCTACGCTTTGTGGAAGGCAATGTCTCAGGGTCACGATGTGCGCT
>CAYHAX010000294.1:0-3884 GCA_964354695.1 uncultured Dehalococcoidia bacterium | reverse complement strand
GTTGTGGGCAACCACTTCCTGAGTTTCGACGATGATGAGACTAACAACGACCCGAATCAAAAGGCCAATCCAATGATACTTGGTGCGGATGGGGTAACAGCAGCAACAGACGAGGAGATATTGGCCTCAGCCATCTGGATGGGTCTGCTGGTGAACCCAGCTAATGACCCTATTTGTACCCCAGCCGGGACGGATGACCGCTGGGCCGTAGCGGTTCCTGACCCCGAGAATGCCCTGTATCTGAACGAGTATCCCAAGTCCGCCAGCTTTACCTACAACGGTAACCCTCAGGCTGGCAAGAGCGGTGGCTATGCCTGGGTAGTGGGTGAGAACGGAAGGACATTCGGCGCTTATGAGGCTCCTGATGATCTCAGTGCCATGACCTGGTATTCTGGTTTCAGTGGCGCATATCCGTGATTCTTGGTATAGCGTAGTTATTGACCTGAACGTGAAAAAAGAGAGCCCCGCAAGGGGCTCTCTTTTTTCTGTGTCATTCCCGCCCTTCAGAAGAAGGGGGAATCCAGGCGCTTGTTTGTAATACCCGAGGGTTCCTGGTTTCGTGCTTCCACAGGAATGACATATAGAGCCATGAGCCATGAGCTGGCAGCCATCAGGGGGGAAAATTCTAAAGTCTAAGTTCGAAATCCTAAACAAATTCGAAATTCCAAGCTCAAGATTCAAAGGGAGCGCTGTGAGTAAGTGTCATTTGGATTTTTAGTTTTGATATTGTTTAGGATTTAGAGATTCGGATTTCGAATTTCTGAAGGGGATTAGTAGGATTGGGTGACATTTGTATAGTATCTCCCGCGTCTGTGAAAGTACTTTCGATGGATTGCACTCTGTAGTCCTTGTGGTATTATGTATGACGAACCTGGTATCTGAAAGCTGACCGCTTGAACGAAGGGGGTGTAATATAGAAGCCTTGCAGAGGTTTTATAGGGAAAAGAGCGGCTTCACGCTGTTGGAGTTGCTGATTGTGGTGATGATACTGGGGGTGCTTGCAGCGGTGGTTGTGGTCAGCGTGGTGGGGCTGCTGGGTAGGGGTGAGAAGGAGAGCTACGCCACCGACGTGAAAACCATCCAGACGGTGGTGGCTGCCTTCTATTCTGACACACACGTTTATAGTAACCCTAATGGTTGGAACGAGAGCGGCGATTCGATTTCCGTACATAATCAGCCAATCGGCAATCCCACCGACCCAACGGTCTTGGACCTCTATCTCGGCGCTGTGGTGGATTTGAACGGCTACCAGGTGCGCCCGGTGATGGATGCAGGGGAACCTGATGCCTATGTTGCCGATGGCAATGAGCCTGAAGCTACCGATAGCGATATACTTGCTGCTGCTATCTGGATGGGGTTGCTGACCAACAGGCCGGGGACAGGGACTAATCCAGACAGTAAGGATAATAGCTCACCGCTGGCTGGAGAGAATGGCCCTTATCTCAATCCGCTGCCCGATTCGTGCAGCCCTTACAACTATTCCAGAGCCACGGGAACCTATACCTGGATAGTGGGTGACTACGGCAGGGTTTATGGCGTTTCCAAGGTAAATGGCGTGTGGTACGCCGGCTTCAACGGCAGGTTTCCGTGATGGGTTAGCTTTTAGCGTTCAGCAGTCAGCGAATTCCCCCTCCCTCCAACTCCCTCTCTCAAGGGGAGGGAGAACCCCAAATCCCCTCTCCCTTGAGGGGAGAGGTTAGGGTGAGGGTGACATGGCTGATGGCTGATAGCTTGAAATTGGGGTGCAACATAGATAGGTCTAAACGTCAGGAGAGCGGCTTCACCCTGGTTGAGATACTGATTGTGGTCGCTATCTTCGCATTGCTGGTGGCTGTGGTCGTTCCCAGTGTGGAAGGTATGATGGGGCGCGGCTCGGACAGGGGCTATGACCTCGACGAGCGCAGCTTGCAGCAGGCGGTGGCAGCATTCTACTCCGACAGACACGTGTATGACCCCGTTAATGGCTGGAACGAGGTAGGCAGCACTGCAACGCCGGATTTCAAGTTCCCCACCCGTAGCGGCAGTTTCTCAGAACTATATCCCGGTGATGCGGTGGAAATAAGTGGGCAGGCTGTAAAAAGGTTGATGGAAGCCAGCGATGATTCCGCGGCGGAGCCTGAGGATGTGGTGGAGGCGGCTATCTGGATGGGCCTGCTGGTCAATGAGCCGGGCACAGGGACTAACCCGGCCAGTAAGGATAACAGCGCGCCGCTGGCTACTGAGGAGGGGCTTTATATTCAGGAGGTGCCCGAGTCCTGCAGCGCCGTTTACAATTCCTCTAAAGGCAAGGGGACTTACACCTGGATTGTGGGCAACTACGGCAGGGTTTACGGCGTGTTCCAGGATGGGGCGTCCTGGTACATAGGCTTCAGCGGCTCCTATCCGTGAGCCATGTCATTGTTTCGCCTTCCTTCGGAATGGACTCGCAAAGACATACTAGGGCGGTCAGCCATCAGCAATGAGTTTTCGGCCATCAGCGGCCCCCATTTTTCACTTTGCACTTTGCATTTCCGTTCTCCGTGCTCCCCTGTGTCATTTTCGCCTTGACACCACAAGAACTAATGTTCTATTATTATCCCAAAATATAGGCTCCTCCATCGGTCTGTCGGGGCACTTCACTCGTAAATGACGAAGATTTGCATCCCAAACATAGAGCCTTATGTCTTTTGAGGGACAAATACACGTTCTGCCGAAGCTGCCCCAAAACTTGATTGTCAGGGAGAAAAACAAGAGAAAAATTCATAACCCTGAGGAATCTGGTCGTACTATGCCCCAAATCCCACCTCAATCCAAACCGGGTGGCTGAGTGCTGAAAGCTGAGGGCTGAGAGCTGATGGCTGGTAACTTACTTGACAAAATGTTAAAAACGGTGTAGAAAGAAGCACAAAACTTGACAAAATAGGAGAAAAGTACTATGGACACGTAGGCAGTATTATGTTAATTTTTGTACTACGGTAGTACTAGGGCTTTATTTTCAGGGGGTATAAAAGTGGACAGAATTACAGTTTTCGTGGTTGATAGGCAGACGCTCTATCGTCATGGTATCCGTCAGGGGCTTACCGCCTCCAAGGATATTGAGGTGGTGGGCGATTGTGCCCCCGGGCCCGAGGCTTTGGCGCTGGTAGAGGCTTTCACACCCAATGTTGTACTTTTAGACGTTGACCTCCCCCTGCTCAGGGGGCTTGATTTGGGGCGTCAGATAACGACACGTTGCCCGCGTGTAATAGTGGTGGCGCTTACCGCTTCTCCCGATGACGACCAGCTTTTCCAGGCAATCAAGTCGGGCGCGGTGGCTTATTTGAGCAAGGATATCTCTGCCGATGAGCTGGCAGGGGCTGTCCGAAGGATTGTAAAAGGGGAGCGCCCCATAAACGAGAGTTTGCTGGGCAGACCCAGGGTCGCTGAGCAGGTGTTACGGCAGTTCCAGGATGTGTCGCTGATGGGCAAGGCTATGGAGACTCTGGCTACGCCGCTTACACCCAGGGAGACGGAAACGTTGAAGTATGTGGCGGAGGGGTATTCTAACAAGCAGATTGCTCACGTGCTCGGCATCAGCGAGCAGACAATTAAGAATCATATCACTTCTATTCTGGATAAGCTCGATGCCAATGACCGCACTCATGCCGTGGTGCTGGCGCTGCGACAGGGGTGGATTGATATCGGTGAAACCACTATAAAGTCCTGAGCAACCGAGGGGATAAGTAAGCCTATAATTGAAGCCCTCCCGCAGCGCGGGAGGGCTTCTTGAGTTTGCTCGAAATGATAGCCGACAAGGGACTTGAGCCCCCTGTCTATTTGCCTGCGCTCTGCTGCTGTCCTCTCTTTAGCACCACCAGCACCCTCTTCTCGTCGTGTTGCTTGGAAACGCGTTCGGGCAGCGCTTT
>CAYHAX010000293.1:0-2993 GCA_964354695.1 uncultured Dehalococcoidia bacterium | reverse complement strand
TCTGTTGAGAATCTATACAATGTGGGTGATGGTGTGATTCCAGAGGGGTGGGTTGGCGGCAGTGGGGCTGCCGAAAGCGCCAGGGTGGTGGTGGAAGACATACAGGCGAGAGCAAAACCAGGATAGAATGTCGGGAAGCTGTTTGACTGCTAATGATGAGGAAGTGCAGGCTTTAACTGAGCCGGGTTTGAACCCCAAGAGTGCGCTCCGATTAGACAGGTTTTCTAAGCAATGAGTCGTTGGAGAGAGGCAATATGTCTGAAATAGAGGATTTCCTGAAGTGCACTGAAATCATCGACTGCGATACCGATTCCATTAAGGCAAAGGCGCTAGAGGTAACCAAAGGGCTGAAGGCAGACAAGGAAAAAGCGGTAGCCCTTTATTACTTTGTACGTGACAAGATAAAACACAATGCCTACATACAACTGTATGACCCTATCCGCTATAAAGCAAGTTCAACACTCAAAGCAGGCGATGGCATGTGCCAGAATAAGGCGACTCTTCTTGTTGCATTGGCAAGAGCTGCGGGGATACCGGCTCGACTTGGCTTCGTTGATGTCGAGGACCATCAGTTGTCAGAGAGCTTTCGTCAGATGATAGGCGGCGTTAGCCTAATGCCGTTCCACGGTTTCGCGGAGCTGTACATAGATGGTAGATGGGTTCACGCCAGCCCTGCTTACGACCTGGCGACCTGTAAAAGGAAAGGGTTCATCCCTGTGGAGTTCGATGGTGTCAACGATGCTAAGGATTCCGAGTACACCAAAGCCGGGCAACCACACATGAAACACATAAGTTATCATGGCCCCTATGAAGACTTTCCTCTCGATGAGATATATGGTTATTACCGGGAATGGATTAGTAAGATGGGGATGGCATGGGATAGTTTCCAGGAAGCCTCAGAAAAAATCAGGAGACGCAAGTCTGCCGATTAGTAGTGTAGCATTGTGACCCATGCTATACAAACGCCATGTTCAGGGTTTCGGCTGTTGAGTTGTGACCCAAAAAGGAGGTTTCTCAATGTCACCATTAGGTTTTTCTCAGGAACAGGAGATGCTACGCGAAGAGGCGAGGAAATTCGCAAAAAAGGAGCTTGCTCCCGGGGCCTCGGAACGACTCAAGATGGAGCCAATGGAGCTTCATGAGGCCTTAAAGCCGCTAGACAAGAAGATAGTCGAAATGGGATGGTCAGCCCTTAACGTGCCCGCCAAGTATGGTGGGCAACCGATCGATGCTGTGTCCATGGGAATCATTTTTGAGGAGTGTGCTAAGGTAGACCCATATGTGGAGACTGTCGGGGCTATGCAAGCAACAACTGCTCTATTGGAGACTCTGCCTGAGGATGTGCAAGACGAGTGGTTTCCACGTTTGATCAAACGGGAAACTAAGCACGCTTTCGGTTTTACTGAGGCTCAAGCAGGCTCAGATGCAGCTAATGTTCAAACTAAGGCCGTAAGGGACGGAGACGACTACATCATCACTGGCGAAAAGTTCCCTATTCCCTTTGCTATGGTAGCCGATGTGGCCTCTATATCGGTCAGAACCGACCCTAAAGCCGGATTCAAAGGCGTGAGCATGTTTTGGGTGCCTTTGCATCTCCCGGGCATAACAGTAAGACCTCTTCCCTGGATGGGCAATGCCAATTTGGTGCCGAGCGTAGCAAGCTTCGAAGGGGTGCGGGTTCCCGCAAGGTATTGCGAGGGCGGAGAAGGCCAGGGTTTCTATATGGTTGTAAACACTCTAGACTGGCTGCGTGTGATAACTGCTTTGACATGTCTGTGCAGGGCTCTAGCCTCGCTGGAGGAAGCCATAGCCTGGGCCAAGGAACGCATCGTCTTTGGCCAGCCTATATATAAGTATCAGGGAGTGTCTTTCGTCATCGCTGAGCATGCCACCCTGCTCGAAGCAGCGAGATTATTGTGTTACCGAGTCCTGTCGCTTAAAGACCAAGGGCTTCCATACATGACAGAGTGCTCCATGGCGAAATGGTATAGCGTTGAGGTGTCCATACAAGCCATCAAGGACTGCATGGCGATACTGGGACATCCAGCCTACAGTACGGAGCACCCTGTCTCGCAACGGCTAAGGGATGTTGTAGGCTTCCAAATGGGCGATGGTACTCCCCAGATGCAGAAGATGATTATCGCCAGGATGTTGATGGGCAAATAAGGCACACCTTCCAAGATAACAGCACCCGATGAAAAACCTCAGACCAGAGGGTTAATCGCGCTAGTTGAAAGGAGTCAAGGATGATGAAAGCCCTGGCAGGCATCAGGGTACTGGATTTCAGCCGGAACTACGCTGGACCTTTATGTACAAGGCTGATGGCAGAGTTCGGCGCAGAAGTCATAAAGGTAGAGATACCACAGGGGGGCGATGGCCTGAGGAATCTTTCTCCACAAACGGAAGGCTTGGAGAGCTACCCCTTTGTGATTCTAAATCGCGGTAAACGTGGCATCACCCTTAACCTCAACTCGGAAACAGGGCGAACAATATGCAAGCAACTAGTCAGCAAATGCGATATCCTAGTCGAGAACTTCACGCCGGGGGTCATGGAAGCTTTCGGTCTGGGCTACGAGCAACTCAAGCCAGATAACCCCCGCCTCATCTACACCTCGATATCGGGATTCGGACATACCGGACCCTATCGCTCGCGGGTAGCTTACGACACTATCATTCAGGCTATGGGAGGCATGATAAGCGTCAACGGGCTCCCGGATTCTCCCCCGACCAAGGTCGGCGTGAGCATAGCTGACTTTTCGGGTGGATTATTCCCCGCTATCGCTGTTCTTGCTGCCCTGCAACACAGGTCTAATACAGGGAGAGGTCAGTTCGTAGATATGTCTATGCAGGATTGCATCTGGGCAATAACTGCTATTCAATTCTTGGGCTACTACGTGACGGCAGACCAGGAACCGAAGCGGCTGGGCAATCGCCAGATAGAGGTCACGCCATTCAGCATTTATCCTGCGAAGGATGGTTCTATTGTCATAGCA
>CAYHAX010000292.1:0-3583 GCA_964354695.1 uncultured Dehalococcoidia bacterium | reverse complement strand
CACCATAAAGAAGCCCGGTGCCAAACCCTGAAAGTACCGGGTCGTTTACTAATGGGGTGTCCAGAGGGGCAAAGCCCCTTTGTCGGGGGTTTGGGGGTGTCCCCCAAATCCTAAATTCCCCCAAGATTGGGGGATACAGGGGGTTGAAAGAAGCTTATTGACAACAAAGAAGTATCGGTCATTCGGAGGAAACTATGATTAAGAAAATAACCTCTCCCATAAGCCCTGAAGTCGTAGAAAGCCTCGGGGCAGGAGACCAGCTCCTTATCAGCGGCATCATATATGTAGGTCGCGATGCTGCACACAAGCGCATGGTGGAAACGCTCGACAAAGGCGAGAAGCTGCCCTTCGACATCAAGGGGCAGACCATTTACTACATGGGTCCCTCACCTACGAAACCGGGGCATGTCATCGGCTCCGCAGGTCCCACAACAAGCGGGCGCATGGATGTCTACACACCTCGCCTGCTTGCCGCCGGACTCAAGGCTATGACAGGCAAGGGCTTGCGCACAGACAAGGTGAAAGAAGCCATAAAAGAGTACAAGGCAGTCTATCTCGCCTCCACGGGCGGGGCAGCAGCGCTCATCGCCAAGGCTATCACCAAATCGGATACTATAGCCTACGAAGAGCTGGGACCCGAAGCTCTGCTCAGGCTTGAGGTTAAAGACTTCCCCGCAATCGTGATAAACGACTGCAAAGGCGGGGATTTATACCAGGAAGGCAAGGCGAATTACAGGATTCAAGCTGGGTCAGCGAAGAAATGAGCCTGGGTGGAGATATCACAGGGAAAGTGGACTTAAAATGGGATGATAGCCACGTTGTGCCCGAGCACGTCACCCCCGATTTGATATTCCTCTTTGACAGGATGATAGAGGCTACCATTGACAAAGTAGCCTCCAGAAACGGCGACAGAGTGCTGGACATAGGTTGCGGGCGAGCCGTGGATGCCATAAAGATAGCCCTGAAGGGCGGCAAACTGGTAGGGCTCGAACCCTCCAGCGTGATGCTAAATCACTGTAAAAAGTGCGTGGCGGACAGCGGCAAAGAGATTGCCCTGGTTCAGGCAATAGGCGAGTACCTGCCGTTTAAGACAGGAGCCTTCGACTGGGTTGTCTGCAAAGGCGCACTCGACCATTTCCCCGACCCCTCCAAGTCCGTGGAGGAAATGGCACGCATCACCAAACCCGATGGCAGGGTGGTTATCTCCATCGCCAACTTCGAGAGCCTGGGACACCGCCTGGGCAAAATCGGTCACTATATTGGCATGTTCATAACCAGGAAAAAGCCAAAAGAGCGGCAAGCTTGGGAGACGCCGCCTGACCATACCATCAGGCTCACTTACCCTGTGTTGAAGAAGTTAGTCAGCCCTTACCTCGAAATAGAGGAGTCTATGGGCATCTCCTTCATGTGGGGAGCGCCTAACTGGGATAGCATAACCTCATCCATGCCCAAGAAATTAGCCTTTTTCATGTTGAAAACCCTGGACAGGATAGCTCAGCGCTGCCCCGGCTTGAGCGATGTTATATTAATTACATGCCGACCCAAGAGAATAGGTTCCCATGGCTAGCAAAAGAACGCTCCTGATAAACCCGCCCTACCCCTTCTCTGAGTTCCCCATCATACCGGTGGGCTTGCTCTACGTTTCCGGAGTGCTGGTACATTACGGGAAAGAGGTAGAAGTCCTCGACCTACTCGCCTCCAAGTACTCCAAGGAAAAGATAAACCGCAAAATCGAGGAATATAAACCTGATATCATCGGTATAACTTGCGTGACCATGAACTACCCTGTAGCCTCTGAGATACTCAAGTACTGCAAGTCGGTCAATCCCAAAATCGTCACTGTCATCGGCGGCCCCCACGTAACCTTCAACGCCGAGGAAACGCTCAAGGAAGCGCCCTGGATTGACATAGTGGTCAGACGAGAGGGCGAGTTTACCATGCTGGACATCGTGAACGGAGAGAAGCTCACCGATATAGACGGCATCGCCTATAGGGACAAAAACGGAGATGTAAAGCTGACCAAAGAGCGCGCCCTGATAGAAAACCTGGACGAGTTGCCGCCTCCGGCAAGGCATCTCTTCCCTATCTCGAAATACCTCGCCCTCGATGCCCACGCCAGCCTCCTCGCCGGCAGGGGCTGCCCCTTCAACTGCATCTTCTGCGTCGGCTCCAAGATGGGAGGCAGGAAAGCCCGATACCGCAACTCCAAGCTCGTCGTGGATGAGATAGAGGAATCCCTGGCCCTGGGCTTCAAGGAAGTCAACTTTGAGGACGACCTGCTCACGCTCAACCACAAGCACGTCAACGCCGTCTGCGACGAGATAATCGCCAGAGGGCTGAAGTTCAACTGGAGCGCCTTCGCCAGAGCGGATACCGTGACCCCGGAGATACTCGAGAAAATGAGAGCGGCGGGTTGCACCTGGGTCTCCTACGGTGTCGAAAGCGGGAATCAGCAGATTCTGGATTTGGTCAAGAAGAAACTCACCCTGGAGAAGGTCAGGTACGCCGTCGCTATAGCTAAAGAGGCTGGAGTCAAGGTGCTGGCTTCCTTCATCATCGGGCTTCCCGGAGAGACCAAAGAAACTCTGAAAGACACCATGGATTTCGCTCAGGAGATTCAGACCTTCTACGGATTCCACGTACTGGCTCCCTTCCCGGGAAGCGAGGTGAGAGAGGAAGCAGACAAATACGGCATTGAGATACTAACGAGTGACTGGGCAAAATACGACGCTAACAGGGCAGTGACAAGGACTAAGGGTGCTGGTCCTGAAGATATAAACGCTGTCCTGCACAAATACTTCCAGGGGCTTAAGCAGCCGCCTCCAGACCCCTCTCAACCCAGAAGGCGCAGCCCCTTAGCCTGGGACTTAGTTCAGGGCGACATCATTGAAAACCTTGGCCCCATCGAGGCTAAAGGTGACCCCGTAGAAGCCCTGATAAACAAAATAGTGGAAGTCTCGCTTCACCCCCGCGAACGCGTCAGCCAAAGCATAAAAAAATGGTACGCCGACAGCCTCCTCAAATACGACCGCAAAGACAGCCGCGTCCTCTGGAGATGGGCTTAACCCGTGTAGGGGCACATAATATAAAGACTTAACGCTGCCACCTAAGCCACAATCACGACAGATTCCAGTATACCGTAGCCCACATCCTTGCCGCATTTGAACTCACACAGGGTATCGTCTACACCCCTGCTCAGTTCCTGGAGCACCCTCTTATCTCTGAGGTCCAGTTTCTCGCCATCGATAGCATACGCTCCCCTCCACTTTCCGTGAAGCCAGCCCTTGTAGCCGCCCAGATAGCCCGCCGTCAATAAGTGATAGGTATTGCCCAGCGGCCTGCACGAAATTTTCCTCTTTACACCGTCTGCGGTAGTGACGATGAGTTCAAGTGCCTTGACTTTGTTTGTTTTAGGGTGGGATTCAATCCGGTACCGGAGGTCGGTAACAGGAACCGGGAACCCATCATCCCCAAAAGGATAGACTGTTTTCCCTTGAACGCTGGCCGCCTTTCCCTCTGCGCCTTCGTAGAACATGAAGATTAGCCCGTAGTCTGCGAATTGTATGGTTAACCAATGAGAGGC
>CAYHAX010000291.1:0-2356 GCA_964354695.1 uncultured Dehalococcoidia bacterium | reverse complement strand
AATGGAACAGTGCCCAAACGCTGAGATAGGTCTTCACTCTCAATAGCCCACTTCCAGAGCTTTATTTCGCCTTGTATGCGAAACACGCGGTATCTCGCGGGAATGCCCACTGACCTTAGCAGGGCTACGAGCAGGTTGGTCTTGCCCGAGCACATGCCCCAACCTTTTGCCAGCGTCTCCGAGGCTCTAACAGCCCAGTCCTCCAGCCCATAAGGCATTTCCTTGACGAAAGAGAATATCCGCTGCAACTTTTCCTCTACCCGCCTACAGTCTGAGGTCAGCTCCAGAGCCTTAGCTCTGATTTCGAGGCAGCGGTCGAAGTCGCAGAGCTGGCTCGGTTGTAGATACTCCTCTCTATTCTGTGTCACAGTCATTTCTCAGGAAGCTACCTGCGCCGCAGCTTTGCCTCCAAATCTACCAGGCTTGCTAATGACTGCTCCTCCTTACACTCTCCTGTCCTATCGAGGTGGAAAGCCTTGACACTCGCTTCTTTTGCTGCTAGATAGTCTTGCTCCCACAGGTCACCCACATGAGCCATCTCATATGGAGCAACGCCCATTTGGCGGGATATTTCAAGAAAGAGCTCGGGGGTTTTTATCTGACCATAATCTGAGACTGTGGAGAATACCCTGTTAAAGTACTGCTCCAAATCTGCTAAAAGAAATGGTAAAAACTCCCTCGTGGAACACGAGACTACTATCAACGTGTAATCCCTGCTCAGGGAAGAGAGTACCTCGCTTGCGTCTGGATAGCAGGACACTTTATGGCTGTATTCTTTCAATATTTGGTCATGACAATCCCCTAGCCCAAAGCGCTTCAGCCAGTATTTGATGTCATACCACTCCATCTTCTGGGCGCCCACCTCGTTATACTCCTGTTCAATAAACGCCCTCGCCTCTCGTAAGCTGATTCCATGCTTACTGGCATAAAAGGAGGGAATCCCCTCATGCCATACTGCATGGCTGAAGTCCAGAGTAACCAACGTTCCCTCTGCATCGAAGGATACCACTTTGACCTTGCTCATATTGACCTCTCGGATATTGTAAAGCTTCAACAAACATAAATAAAGAGATTTGTGATTTTCGTAACATTTTATATGGAAACTTGAAAAAAGATGTGCTAGAATATACGTTTGGTAGAGATACCGAGCACTAGAAGCATGGAGGGATTATGTCCAAGAAGAGTCAAGAGTATCCCGTACTCTGGTTACAAACAGCTACCTGTACAGGTTGTTCGGTATCAGTTCTCAATACAGTCAGCCCCAACATCAAGAACGTGCTTGTCGATGAAGTCATCCCGGGCAAGCACGTTAATCTTGTATTTCAGCCAACAGTGATGGCTGGGGCAGGAGAGCTGGTAATCAAGGCTTTGGAGGACACCTGGCACAAGAAAAAAGGTGGCTACGTTCTGGTAGTTGAAGGTGCAATACCCACACTTGGCAAAGGGCAATATGGCTCTATTGGCGAGGACCATGATGGCAAGCCAGTAGCCATAGCCTCCAGAGTAGAAGCGCTGGGCCGCGATGCATTGGCAGTCATCGCGCTGGGCACCTGTGCTTCCTTCGGAGGCATCCCGGCTGCAAAGCCAAATCCTACCAAGTGTGTCAGCGTATTGCAACTCTTCAAATCCAAGAACATCAATACCCCCTTAGTAAATATCCCCGGCTGCCCACCACATCCAGACTGGTTCGTAAGTACGGTGGCAAGCGTTATGATTGGAGGCTTGCCCAAAGCCAGCGACCTTGATGAGTTGCATCGTCCCAAGGCTTTCTATGGGCATCTGATTCACGAGAATTGCCCCAGACGTGCCTACTACGATGAGCAGAAGTTCGCCAAGAAACTCAGCGACCCCGGCTGTCTCTACGAGTTAGGCTGCAAAGGACCAGTAACGCATGCCGATTGCGCCACCAGAATGTGGAACCACGCTACGAACTGGTGCGTCGCTTGTGGTGGAATGTGTTTAGGCTGTGCTTCAGAGGGGTTCCCTGATTGGGTTTCTCCCCTTTATCAGAAGACAGCAGATGTGAAACTACCGAATATAGCTCAAAAGGTGGTTTAATAAGATGCGCAAGATTGTGATTGATCCCGTAACCCGTATCGAAGGGCACTTAAAGGTCGAAGTAGTAGTAGATGATGGTAAGATAAAGGAAGCCAAGAGCTCAGGCACTATGTTCCGCGGCATTGAGCTCATCCTAAGAGGTAGAGACCCTCGGGATGCCGCTGTTTTCACCCAGAGAATTTGCGGTGTATGTCCCACAAGCCACTCCATAGCCTCCAACCTGTGTCTGGATAGCGCATTCGGTCTCGGCGGCTCAATACCCGACAACGGCAGAATCATCCGAAACCTGATTCTGGGT
>CAYHAX010000290.1:0-3579 GCA_964354695.1 uncultured Dehalococcoidia bacterium | reverse complement strand
TCTGGTGATGATAATGGGATTTGCTGGAAGCCACGCCGGATGGATTTTTCAAAAACGTGCCTTTCGGAAGCATTTCCAGGTGATCACCTTCGATAATAGGGGTGTGGGAAAAACAGACAAACCAGGCGGACCTTACTCCATGCGCATGATGGCTGAAGACACTGTAGGCTTGATGGATCATCTTGGTATCGAGAAAGCTCACATACTGGGCGTATCAATGGGGGGCTACATTGCCCAGGAACTCGCTATCAATCACCCCGGACGAATAAAGAAACTCGTCCTGGGATGCACCTACGCTCGACAGGATGAGATAAGCGGACATACTTCAGAGTACCATAAGGGACTAGGTCTTGTAGAGAACTGCCCACCTGACGAGTTAAGAAGAACCCCCGTAGGGAAAGTGCTGCGCTCCGAGTTTCCTCTAGCCTTCAACAACAGGCTGGCCAATATTGCATTAGCTCCCTTCTTGGACATCTACGCAAGGCTGATGGCAACCTCTGGAGTTGCTGCCCAGTTCCAGGCTATCGTTGAGCATGACACGCTGGCGATGCTGAAAGTGATTCAAGCCCCGACCCTCGTAATCACCGGGACTAGAGACAGGATAATAAAACCCGGCTCCTCAGAAGTCTTAGCTAACATGATACCCAATGCTAGACTGGTGAAAATCGAGGACGGGTCTCACTCAATATTCATGGGAAAGAGAAAAAGATTCAACAAGGAGGTCCTGGATTTCTTGAGAGATTGGTGAAGTGCCCCTGCTTGATTGTCTCGCCTTTACAACATAGATAGTCTATAATTGAATCAGAGCTAACGAGTATACCGCAAGCCGCTGTACGGTGTGGTGAGAAGTGGCGATATTCCCTGAAATAGACCAGACGAAATGCAATGGTTGCGGGCTTTGTATCAGCGTTTGCCAGCGCGGCGGTATCATATTAGTTGACGACCCGGTGGCGGCAGCGGTGGATACTGCTGATTGCGATTACTGTGGTTACTGTGAGGCGGTGTGTCTACCCGGAGCCATACGCTGCGCCTATGAGATAGTATTCGAGGGCAAATAAGAATCCCTCGCGCTACCCTACAGGGCTAAATCCCCAGCTCGTAGCAAGCTCATCGGCTTCACCACGTAGCTTCCTCTGGGATTTCTCGCTATAGAAAACACTCAAACACGCAGAAGCAATTTGCTTAGCCAGATTCCACTCAAGCAATCTCTCTCGTTTTGTGGTCAACTGGTCAGAAACCACGATGAGATACAGCTTGACATCGGGCAGCTCTTTGCCCCGATACAAGACCACCTCCCTCATAATACAGCCCTTGATGGGATGAGTGGTAAATCGACAGGCTGCCAGCACGAACTCCTCCAGTTGGGGTGCTTTCGCTAAAATCCTGGCAAGCGCCTCAGTTACAGCATCGGAGGTGCTTATGTTTCGCACCCTGTCACTCAATTTCCCAGCTCTCTTTTCCGGCAATCGCATCTGGCTGCGGAGACCTCGTCGACC
The DNA here is from genome assembly GCA_964354695.1 of uncultured Dehalococcoidia bacterium. Taxonomy (GTDB): domain Bacteria; phylum Chloroflexota; class Dehalococcoidia; order SZUA-161; family SZUA-161; genus CAYHAX01. The sequence goes on along the minus strand of CAYHAX010000290.1, from coordinate 2,083 downwards.
CATGCCACCCTCCTTTGCTGTTAACAGGATTCTAACCCATAGAATTATTCAAAGCAATACCATGGCATGTACTTCCTATGTCCTTTTGGTGGATCTAATCGCGGGCTTAAGGTATACCCTGTACTGGCAGGAGGGCAACCCCGAGTGAATACTGCCGATTAGTTCCGCTTTGGCTGCCGGTTCCCGGGTATAGGCTTCTATGAAAGACGCCCCTACGTTCGCCGAGCATATGCAAAGCTCAGGGAACGGCTCTATCATCCCCAGCATAACCATGGGGCACTGGCAGACCGGATGACCTTTTTTATCTTTAGGCGGTTTGTAATCTACCTGAACGATGTCTTTTACCCATTTAATGGAACGCGGGCCCAGTGGGGGTGGCAGGTTGGTCATGTGTTTTATGTATTCGCTGCGGCTCATCTCCGGGTCGATTCCACACACCATCACAGCCATAGGACCGCAGGCAAGGGACATTTCCTTGAGGACGTTATTGCGATGTTCCGGCGGAAGCTCTTTGACCCCTTTTAGAAGCGCGGCTACGATGCGCGGCAGCCACTCTTTGTAAATCATCTCCTTAATGTCAGACGGCATGTCTTCGGCAGTGCTGTAGCTGAACTCCCCGGTTTCCTGTGGCATCTCTGGTGTGGCAGTCTTCTTGCGGGTCTTTCTTGGCATCTTCCCCTCCCCATGCGTGACCTATTCTTGGATGGGTATTCTAGCCTTTATTGGGTAAGCAAGCAAATCCTAAGTCGCAGGATGGGCACAGGCAAGGGTGCCTGTGCTACCACATTTAGGGTTTGGAATTTGTTTAGGATTTTGTGCTTAGGGATTAGAGTTTATCCTCTACAGCTCCATCTCCTTCAAATCCTTTGCTATTTTGAGCTTGGGCTCGGTGAGGGCCTGGATTTCCCGGGCGGTCCAGCCAGGGGCGACCTCTTTGAGCGCCAGCCCCTTCTGAGTGACTTCAATTACTGCGAGGTCGGTAACTATCAAATCAACGCACTGCTTGGCGGTTAGAGGATACGAGCATTTCTTGACTATCTTGGGCTTGCCGTCCTTGGTGGTGTGCTCCATGGTGATGATAACCCGCTTCGCGCCCACCGCCAGGTCCATACCGCCGCCTATGGTGCCGCCCAAAGCATCGCCGCCGGTGTTCCAGTTCGCCAAATCACCCTTCTCCGATACCTGCAACCCGCCCAGGATGGTCACCAGTCGACCGCCCCTTATCATGAGAAATGAGGTAAGCACATCGTAGAACGCAGTCCCCGGCACCAACGTGAAGAACCTCCCCCCGGAGTCCACGTAGTGAAACTCCGCCTTCTCTATCTCGCCCTCCAGCACCAGAGGTCCGTAGGCTATTGCGCCGTTCTCCGACTGGAAGATTACGCCCTCCGGCACATACAGGGCGCAGAGGTTCGGTATGCCCACACCGAGGTTGGCGTAGTCGCCAGCTTTCAACTCCCTGGCAGCCCGCATGGCTACCGTGTCCCTGTCCAGCCTCTGCTTGAGCTTCCCGCCCTTCGACTCCTCCACGCGGGGCTTCTCCTCAACACATTTGCTCCGGAACAGCATCTTGCGCGCGATATCTATCTCACCCAGCCTGCCTATCAATGCCTTCTGCTTCTTGTGAGTGCCTATGCCCTCCTCAGGTATTTTCACGATGCGGTCAACGAATATCCCCGGGACTATCACATGCTCGGCATCTATCCCGCCGGGCTCCACTATCTCATCAACCTCGGCTATGGTTACCCGGGCAGCCATAGCCATCACAGGCTGGTCCCCCCTGAAAATCCCTTTGAAAACCAGATTGCCCAGCCTGTCTGCCTTATGCGCCCTGACAAACGCGTAATCCGGCTTTATCGGCTTCTCGAAAACGTATTCCACGCCATCAATAATCCTCGTCTCCTTTCCCTCTCCGATAACGGTGCCCACGCCCACAGGGTTGTAGAAACCGCCCAAGCCTGCGGCGCCGGCGTAGAGCCTCGCCGCCAGGGTACCGTGAGTGGACAGCTCCACCTCCAGTCCCTTCTCTATGTACTCCTTGACAAAGGCACCAGCGCCGAGCTGCTGAATACCTACCACAGGG
>CAYHAX010000289.1:0-3594 GCA_964354695.1 uncultured Dehalococcoidia bacterium | reverse complement strand
GATAGAGCAAGCCCCAAACCTTCTCCAGGTCCTCCCCGGTTTCCGCACTCAGGAACTTGTAGTTCCCACTTTGGAAATAGAGTCTGGGCTTTACCGCTGTTGCTATCAATCCGGATTCCCCAGCAGGATTTGAAACTATTGAATCTATCCTGAAACCAACATGCTCAAGCTTGTTCCTCAGTTGCGCCTCGTCGTAGGAGTAAATCTTATCACCGCTCAACATCTCACTAGCGTTTTCCTTAGAGCTAATCGTTAACCTCGCAAGATGTTTCGGCTCAACCAGAATCAGACACCCAGAGGGCTTTAGAACCCTGGAGAGTTCCTTAAGGATAGAGACAGGATTCTTAATAGCATTCAAAGCTTGAAGAATAAGAATACTATCGAAAGCATCATCGGCGTAGGGGGTCTGCCCGCTTTCTATACTCCATTCCCCAAGCTCGACATCGCTTATCCTGATGTCCTTGACACCTTGCCCATTCTCGACCAGCAAGGCACGCGAGAACCCCAGGCTATCTTCATAATATTTTTTTCGTCCCGACAGTAGGGACATATCTCCGTTGCCACACCCGATATAAAGTATCCTGCTGTTTTTGCGGCTGCCGTTCTCTTCAGACACCCTGATATCCGCTATCAGCCCTTGATGGGGACCCTGATATATGAGTGTAGGGTCCGGGATATGTGTATAGAACTCCTCAGTACTGAGGTCCACAGACAGGCAACATCTCTCCCACACGGCCCTTGTTTTGCTTCCTCTAGAGTGTCTAACCTGACCCGGCATTCTGCCTCTCTCCAACCTTTAATTAAATTCCTTACGCAGTTCCAACCAAGAAACGGCGGTCAAGCAAGTCCACATATGTATATTGAGGAGCACAGACTATGTCTCTCTTCCTCAAAATTATGTTCATTACCTCATTAGCAGCTAGAATCGAAGCCAGCCCCACACCTATGCTACTGGTGGGCCCCCCCCTTTCACCAGCAAGAACTTGCCCGAGTATCTTCTCTGCTTCGTCCGAGGCAGGAAAACTGTACGAGGGAACAACAGGGCAGACTTTCTCCAGAGGCACTTTCAGCTTCTCAGTTTTGCTCAAGTCTATATCACGGGGCAGGTTATCATATTCCTCCAATGTCAGCCCCTTAGGATCGAAAATCGCCACAAGCGCTCCGAACCCTATGGCACTAGCGAACATATAGTACATCCCGTTTCGACGGGCTTCCCTCTGCATAAAGATGGACTCCCTGAACAAACCGAAGTCGATCGCATCAACCACAACATCGCAACCGTTCAGGAAAACAACAGCATCTTCCTCCGTCTTTATGCCTGTTTTGCTGTAATGTATCCTCGCCTGCGGATTGATATCCTTGATTTGCTTGAATACCACTTCAGCCTTGTTATGACCCAGAGTGAGCATAGAGGAACAAAACTGCCGATTCAGGTTACTTTTTTCAAAATCCCCGGGGTCAAGTATCTTCAGTTGCCCCACGCCCAGCCTTATCAGCCTCTCCGCCAGCAATCCCCCCACACCTCCTACACCGGCTATAGCTACAGAGGAGGCTCTGAGCTTCTCCTGCTCCGACTCGGTAAGAAACCCTATGTTCCTGGAAAAGATAGCCTTATAAATGTCGTCCATCTCTTTTTACTTGGGTTTTGTTGCTTCTTTAAGGAAACTCGGCTTTTTGGGACCGGCTCGAGTTTCTAATACAACTAAAGTAGTAATCTGTATGTAGTATAGGTATATACTACAATTTGGAGGATATGTCAAGATTCATATATAATTGGCATTATCTGGTAAGTTTTGTCATGTTGCAAACTTTGACAGAAGGCTCTGTTAGTGCTAACTTATGCCAAGGGGAGCACCCCTAACGTCTGCTCTAGGCGCTCCCCTATCTCCAATCGCAGATGGTAGGCTGGTCACACTAAAGTCATGGTAGGCACAAGTACTAAAGTTTCATTGTAAGATAAGTTAAGTATTGTTAAAATCCAGACACAACCGAACCATGAAAGGATGTACGAACCATGGAAACAAGCGATGGCAAGATGAAAGAGATCTCGGGACACAAATTTCGCATAGTCAAAAACGGACTTGATGAGTCCGAGGTATTCAATTTTATCAGCGGATTACTGGAGCACAATAAACACCTCTCCGACAAAATGGAACATATGGACTCCCTCACCAAGCTTGCAGAAAGGACGGTAATCGAGGCTAACAAACAAGCGGAGAGCACCAAGAAAGAAACTCTAGAGAAAGCAAACTCTGAGGCTGGCAAAATTGTCGCCGTGTCAGAAGGAAAAGCCAAAGCCGAGGCAAATAATATAATCGCCGCAGCCAGGCAAGAAGCCGAGCGAAAGTCACAGGAAACCCTCACAGCAGCACAGCAGCAAGCCCAGGGTATCCTCAAGGAAGCTTCGGGGAAAGCCGAGGCAATCAAATCAAGCGCACACGAGGAAGCTAAACATATAGTCTCAGAAGCAAAACAAAACGCCTCGGCAATACAAGAGCAAGCCCAAACGGTGCTGAGGACAGCAGAGGATAAGGCAGCAGCGACCAAATCGAATGCCGAAAATGAAGCCAACCAGATTCTCTCAGACGCTAAGGAAAAAGCCGAGGAATTGCTGAAAACAAGGGCAGTTAGTGCCGAAAAAGAAGCTCAGAGCATACTGAAAGAAGCCGAGGAATTGCTGAAAGCAAGGGCAGTTAGTGCCGAAAAAGAAGCTCAGAGCATACTGAAAGAAGCCAGGGAGAAGGCTGAACAAGAATCGCTCCTTATTAAGCGCAAGGCAGAGCAAGTTCTAAAGAAGAGCAAGAAGATCTCAGAAAATGAGATAAAAGAGAAGCTGAAGAAGGTTTACCAGGGGCTTCTTTCCAACCTCGAAGGCATTGAGGAAACAACGATTTTGCCGGACATGGAGGAGGTAAAGGATTCAGCACCATCTCAAATCGAATTTGAAGCATTTGTACATGCAGAATCCGAGACAGTTATCGAAGTACCACAAGAACGACCCGCCCCGAGGCGGAAAGAGAGCAAGCCCAGCGAAAGTGCCACCCTTTACGAAGGCAATGTGGAATTAATTATCCCTCCTCCTCTGGGATTGGACAAAATGCTTCAGCTCCACAAGCATTTGAGAAACATCCCTAATGCAAAAGTGCTGAATCTTGGAGTCGCCTCAGATAAAAGCATAACAGTCCGGCTTCTACTCGAGAGCCCAACTCCGCTTCTCTCTATCCTCGAGGACCTGCCCGAAGTCGAGAGTGCGGCAGACGACCAGCACGCTGTAGAGGCAACAAAGTCAGGGGAGAAAACCCCGGTCAAAAGGATCATAGTCACAACAAGAAAATAGGCTTACTGATTAGGCGTGTTCGAGAACCGCAAGGCTTTTTTGTGGGCAGCGATATATTCCTCAACCCCTAGTTTTCCCCCGAAAGACACGTTCGTCTACCTTAATTACCCCTCATACCCATTTCAGATGCATGCTAGCCACTACTAAAGTTCAATATAAGCAGTACGAAAATCTTATTGTAATGCAATCTAAACTCCAGCAGAATTAAAAGGGGAAACTGCGAAGGATGAGCCAAATGGACTTGAGCACTCTGGAAA
>CAYHAX010000288.1:0-2511 GCA_964354695.1 uncultured Dehalococcoidia bacterium | reverse complement strand
CTGGAACTCATTGCAGAAGCGCTGACCAACAAATAGGTATCCATGTTCTTGCTCCTGCCAATATTCTCTGGCAGGAAGTATAAACCCCTCTTTTACGAGTTTCAACCAAAAGTAAACGATACCAACAAATAGCGCCCCTTGCTGCCGCAAAGAACCTCGTGTAGAATAGCGCGGGAGGCGTGATGAAAAGCCGCAAAGCCGTAGTGACCGCTGCTGGCTGGGGCACAAGGTTCCTGCCCGCTACCAAAGCCCAACCCAAGGAGATGCTGCCGCTGGTCGACAAGCCTATGATTCAGTATGTGATTGAGGAAGCTGTCGCCTCCGGCATCAAGCACATCATCATCGTCACCGCATTTGGCAAACGAGCCATAGAAGACCACTTCGACCGGTCTGTGGAACTGGAGCTCGCCCTGAAGAAAAAGGGTGATGGTGAGCTTTTGAAAAAGGTGCAGCGCATTTCGGAGCTCGCAGATATCTGCTACATCCGTCAAAAAGAGCAGCTCGGACTGGGGCACGCTATCCTGATAACCAAAGACCTCGTCGGCGACGAGCCCTTCGCCATCTTCCTCCCCGACGACATCATAGAAGCCAAAGTGCCCGCCATGAAGCAGATGATTGAAGTATACAATCGCTACAAATGCAGCGTAATCGCCGTCGAGAAGGTCCCGCCCGAGGCTACCTCATCGTATGGCATTATCTCGCCCAAGCGAGTGGAAGACCGGGTATATCAGGTAGAGAGTTTGGTAGAGAAGCCCGAGCCCAAAGACGCCCCTTCCGACCTCGGCATAGTGGGCAGATACATCCTCACGCCGGAGATATTCAGCATGCTGGAGAAAACGACGCCAGGGAAAGGCGGAGAGATTCAGCTCACCGATGGGCTGAGGCTGCTTCTGGGAAAACAACAGATATACGCCTACCAGTTCGAAGGGACACGCTACGATACAGGCACCCCGCTGGGCTTTCTCAAGGCTTCTGTGGAGTTCGCCCTCAGGCGACCCGATATCGGGCACAACTTCAAGGAATACCTGCACCACCTGAAACTGTCCGACTAGGAACCAAAACAGCCGACTGCCTCCGCTCCAACCTGCGAAGGGACAAGAAGCTTAAGCCCCTTGCCTGCCATTCAATATTCGAGAGGTACAGTCAATTTTCATGAGCAAACATTATGTTGACTTCTACCAGCAGGATGACTACGATTGTAGAGACAGTACTAACGGCTAAGTACTATAGTTTGAACCGCAGCCGCAACAACAATTCGGAAGACAAAACTATGTTCACCGACGGCGCAGCTCGCAAACAACTGGACTTGGGGAAGGTAGCCAAGGCTCTGGCTATTGTCTGGATCATCCTATCGCTCGCCGAAGCCAGTGTTACCTATCTCTGCCTGCAGAACTCCACCAATATCGAAGGCAATCCCTTTGGTAGAATGCTGCTATCTCACAACGAAATTCTGTTCTACGGGGCTAAGCTCCTGGTAACTGCGGCTGTGGGGTGGGGATTCTGGTGGCTGGCAACCAAGACCACGCACCTGAAGTTGATGATTGCCTGCCAGATATTTCTGGTTGCTATGTTTACCAGCGTGTTCGTTAATAACCTGCTTCACCTCTAACTCGCTCAATCCTCAAGACTACCTTCACTCACCTGCACCTTCTTAAGTCTCATCTTCGTGGCAATTTCCTTGCTCTCCTCCAGCAGAGAATAGACATTCATATCACTCAGGTCCTTGGATAACACAGAGAGCGGGTCCAACGGGTTCTCCTCAGTTCTGAAAACATCCAGCAGTTTCTCGACCTCAGCATCATTCTGTGGCTCTTTCCCCTGGGCTTGTTTCACCGCCTCGACCTTTTGCACACCGGTCTCACCAGCCTTTGAAACATCTTCCTTGACTGCCTTTACTTCCGCCTCGCCCTCTTTATCCTCAGCCAGGACAACCTCTTTCTTCTCCCGCCTGACCTCAGATACAACAGCAGAGTCGCTTCCAGTTGGGACTGCTTCAGCGGCAACCTGCTCCGAGCTCTCCGCCTGCTGAGCTGGCTCCTCAACTTTTTCGCTGCTTGCCTGCTTCTCGTTAGCAGACTCTACAGCTTGCGGCGTATCCACAGCTTTCTGTGTATCGCCAGCCTCCTGAAGCGTCTCATCCGTCGCATCGTCTTTCAAATCAATCCCCACTCTTTTCCTATCAAGGAACTCGCCCACCGGGTCATCTTCGATAGGGAGAGATTCCCCCCTGCTCTTGATAGTAGCAGCAATGTATCCCCATGAGCGACGAAACACCGCCGAAATCAACTGTCTTGCCCTCATCGCTACCATGTCCTCCTTTAACTGATACTACATTTTAGGAATTGAGGAGAATACCCTCTCTGCCATTATGGGCACAAACACCAGCGCTGCACCCGACAGACCGAAAGTCACGCCAAGATAGCCGTAAAGCTTGTACCAGTTGCCGCCATCAGCCGCCTTAATAGCGAATGCATTGGCACCAGCCAGAACCAGAATAACCGGTATCACCAT
>CAYHAX010000287.1:0-1750 GCA_964354695.1 uncultured Dehalococcoidia bacterium | reverse complement strand
TGGCGAGATTGAGATGGCTGAGAAGAGGGCGCTGCCGAAGCTGATTAATGTTTCTGATATAAAGGGGGATTTCCATGTTCATACCGATTGGAGCGATGGGCGGGATTCTATAGAGGCTATGGCGAACGCCGCCAAGGCTCGGGGCTATAAGTACCTGGCGATAACCGACCACTCGGCGGGCAGAGGCATCGCCCACGGGTTGAACGAGGAGCGGCTGAGGCAGCAGATGGCGGAGATAAAGGAGCTTAACCGCAAGCTGAAAGGGCTTCGTATATTTACTGGTATCGAGGTGGACATCCGAGCCGATGGCGCTCTCGATTACCCCGATGAGCTACTCAGCGAAATCGATGTGGTGGTTGCTGCCGTCCATTCTGCGATGGGGCAGGATAAGGACAAGATGACCAAACGTATCGTTAGCGCTCTGGAGAATCCCCACGTGGACATTCTGGCGCATCCCACCTGCAGGCTGCTCGGAGAGCGGGAGCCGGTAGAGGTTGATATTGAGGAGGTGTTCCGCGCTGCGGCGGGGACGAACACGGCGCTTGAGATAAATGCAATGCCAGACAGGCTTGACTTAAAGGATGTCCACGTGCTGCGGGCAAGGGAGCTGGGGGTGAGGCTGGTGATAGGCACCGATTCCCACAGTGTGGGGCAGTTAGACCTTGTGCGCTTCGGGGTGGGTGTAGCCAGACGGGGTTGGTGTGAAGCGGGACATATCTCAAACACAAAGAGTTTAGGTGAGGTAGAGGCGTTTCTGAAACGGTGAGGCAAAGCTGAATGCTCGTAATGGATTCTTGCGAAATCCGTGCATATGTGGGATTATAATCTGTCAGGGGTGAAGCGGTAAGCATGGCGCAGGATGATCAGAATCCCCGTTCGGTTACTTCTGTAGGTGATAGTGAGGCAGTTAAACATTTGAAGCTGGCTATCTCCAACGGCAGATCCTGGCATATCGCCCTGCTCGAGTCCATCGGGTTATGGAGCTGGGCTGAGGAGAGCCACAATGGGCAGCATTATCGTTACCTGATAGACGGTGAGGCTTTCGACTGGCTGCTCCTGGCTGAGCGATTGAGCGAGGAGGTCGCTGAGAGCATCCCGAAACAGGAGCTTGAAGACCTGCTCTTTTTCGGCAGGTTACCTGCGGAAGTCTCTGAGGATGAGTTCAAGAGACTCGTCGGCAGCGCCAAGTATCGTGCTTATCTCAACTATTTCTACGGTGTTACTATCGAGAGGTTTGTGCTCCTGGCTGCTGAGGAGGATATCTGCAAAGAGAATCACTCTCATGTCTTCTCTCGCAAAGATGGTGGCGAGCTCGACGATGGCTATCAGCGGGTCTATGGAGCCCGCCACGAGGATTTGCTGAGGCGGTTTCGTAAGGAGAAGGGCTATCCTGATGGTGATAGCATCACATTGAGTCAGTTACAGGAGTTCACCTATTGGCTGTTCAAATATAGGCTTGTTAACTGCGATAAGGCGCGGGTAGCCAGCGATACCAAAAAAGGGCTGGAGTTTTACAGGCGTCAGTACCTGCAGGGTAAAGCCGTGGATTCGAAGTGAGAATTGCGGAGCTTAGTTGGCATGCTCCTACAACGTTGTTGTAACCCCAAATGAACTTCGCTATAATAGACCCACCTTAGAACGGCAAGCGGTCGGAGGTGAGGGAAGCGTGCTGCTGGCAATAGATATCGGAAACACCACCGTAGCTTTAGGTGTGTTCGAGGGAGAGAAGCTGAAGGCTACCTGGCGGCTT
>CAYHAX010000286.1:0-2008 GCA_964354695.1 uncultured Dehalococcoidia bacterium | reverse complement strand
TCGACCCCTATTCCGCAGCCAGGGATATACTCGGCAACAGGGCTATGCTCAGAGGCTGGTTCGCCAAGCTGGAGAGCGAAGGCCACGGCAAGGATAAGAAGCAATAGCCCTCGAAAGCCCACCGCTTCATAGTGAGAATAGTGGGGGAGATGTCAATAGAAAAATACGCTTTCCCCTCAAGTCATCCCTATTACCTCGAATATCCATTGAAGCTGGAGCCCAGATACGGGCACGGCAAAGCGCCCCATGCCGGGCTAGCCGAGATAATAGACAGGAACAGAACAGCTTACAAGCGCACTTTAGAGAGCTTCCTGAGATTTAAGGATGACTTCCTCCGTCTCGCCCAAGAAACGCCGCCAGAATCTCTGGAGCCCTGCTGGTTCAACTACTGGCTCTCGCCATTCGACTCAGTAACCCTTTACTCGCTGCTCTGTACGCATAACCCGAAGAGATATTTTGAGATAGGCTCAGGCTGCTCCACCAAGTTCGCCAGAAAAGCCATTCGAAATCACAACCTTAGAACAAAGATCGTATCCGTTGACCCCTACCCCAGGGCGGAGATAGACTCGCTTTGCGACACCGTAATCCGCGAACCCCTCGAAGACGTCGATTTGAGCATCTTCGATAAACTGGAATCTGGGGATATCCTCTTTGTAGATGGCTCACACCTTTGCTGCATGAACTCCGATGTCTCGGTGTTTTTCTTGGACGTCTTACCCAGATTGAACGCAGGGGTGTTCGTCCAGTTCCACGACATATTCCTGCCCTATGACTATCCGCCGGAATGGAAATGGTATTATTCAGAGCAGTACTTGCTAGCGGTCTACATACTGGCTGAGGGCAACAAATTCGACATCGTCCTGCCCAACGCCTTCGTCACCAAGGATGCAGAGTTGGGCAGCATACTAGCCCCGCTCTGGGATGAACTGAAAACACGCGACAACAACGAAGGCTTGTCCTTCTGGATTCACACCAAAAAACGCGCTACGGTTTGAGCGAAACCAGAAATATAAAAACATGAAGCACTACAGGGCCGGTGGTGAGGGGAGTATCTGAGCTCGCCTGGTGAATCACCGATAAGATAACGCTAGCTCAGGAATCGATACTACGGTTTATTCGATAACTTTCGTGGGCTCTGAATCTAATTCTCTAATCTTTCTCGGAATAAGCGGCAAGAAGTTTCAACTCGACAATTGATTTCGGAGAGAGGCCAAATCCTACAGAGAAACCTCCAAGAATCCCTGTCGCTGCCGCAAACTGAAGGAGGGTGATATCTACCCAACCCACCAGGTATCCGCTGGAATAACTATCCCAGCTTATATAACCATCAGGCAATAAGTTCATGCCCAAGAAGCCCAAACTTGCGGCTACTGTCCCGCTGGCAATACAGGCGAGCCCCAGGGCGCCCCCGAGTCCCACCAGCCACAGACGCCTTTCCTGAGTTCCAGCCAGACTATGCCCTATTAGTAAACCTCCGGAAGCTGCTGAAATCACAATCACGACGCCAATCAAAGGAGCTACGTTCCAGTACCATCTATGATTTTCGGCAAAATAGAAGGAGGTCACAAGAAGCGTACTAACCAAACCTAGGAACAGCCCTAACACCAGGGTTTTTTGAATCTTTGCGCCCGTTGCATACCGGTTCTTTGTCATTTTCAATACCTATCCCTTTTTCTAATAGATGGATTGCACTAGTATGTCATGCGCTAAGCTCACCGAAGATGATGGCATAATTATAGCATATTTTACTGGTTCACGAAACTAACTTATCCTGCCTTTTCCTACAATTGTCTCTAGATACTGTGCTTGCCACCTCCCGGTCGGGTATGAAGCACTGCAGGGCAGTGGTGGGGTGACTTATTGCTGAGGATATGTTATCTACTAAGTGCATACCAAAGTAACATGTACCAGACTTGAATTTCTTTACCAATGCCACAAACGATGTGACCAACGTAATATTGACCCAATTCCGAAAATAGTGATAGACTTACAATGACAGGGAGGAAAT
>CAYHAX010000285.1:0-2198 GCA_964354695.1 uncultured Dehalococcoidia bacterium | reverse complement strand
GTCATGGCATTTTCGTGGAAGTTCCTCTTGCCGATGGCGTTGATTAACATCTTCGTCACCGCCGGCGAGGTTTTGATATGGACGGAATGGATGAGCGGGTGGGAGAGCTTCCCCTGGCCATTCATATTTGTGAACTTCGCGCTGGCTGGAGCGTTTATAGTCATCTGGGCTAAGCTTTTCTTCAAACTAGGAGGTGGCAGAGTTGAAATTGGAGGGCACCGGGCTAGGTATAGCCAAGGGTATGGCGCTAACCCTCAAGCACCTGTTTCGTAAGAAAGTAACTACCCAGTATCCCGAAAAGAGGCTTGAGACATCGCGCAGAATCCGCGGACAGCAGTTCGTGTGGAGAAGCGACCTGTGCACGGGTTGTGCCACCTGTGCCAAGAGCTGCCCTCATGGCATCATCCAAATCTCAACCTCCAGAAACGGTGGCAATAAATATAATGTGGATAAATTGGAGTTCGATATAGGACGCTGCATGTTCTGCGGGCTATGTGTTGAAGCCTGCCCATACAACGCCCTGTTTATGGGGCGCAGTTACGAGCAGGCGAGATACAGTCGCAGCCTGTTGTGGGCTGATAGAGAGACTGTGATGGACCCGAATCTAGAGGCTAGCTCCTACGGGCATCCTGATCTGGACGAGAAATTGCCCAAGCAAACTCTGCTTGTTTATGGACAGATATCAAAGGACATGGTAGGCAAAGATGATTGAACTTGCATTTTGGATATTTGCGCTGATAATGGTCGGCGCTGCCATAGCGGTAGTGTTACTGCGCAACATATTCCGTGCAGCTTTGTTGCTCGTGCTCTGTTTCTTCACTGTCGCTGGCATATATATCACGTTGAATGCTGACTTTCTGGCAGCAGTGCAGGTTTTAATCTATGCCGGAGCCATCGGGATATTATTGATATTCGCTATTATGTTGACTCGCGATTTGCACGAGGGCAACCCCTTCAACAGACTCAAAGTACCAGCGCTCGTTATATCGCTACTAGTTTTAACGACGATGATTGGAGTTATAGTGGGCACTGATTGGGGAGGTATTTCAAGCAACCCTCAAGCGGTAGAGATGCCTGTCGATGAGTCGACCACAAGCTATGTCGCTACTGCGCTCTTTGATCAGGACAAAGGATTTGTACTCCCGTTCGAAATAGCATCGGTGCTCTTACTGGCGGCACTCATTGGAGCTGTAGTGCTGGTGCAAGATAGGGACAGGAGATAGTTAGATGCATCTGGGAATTGAACACTATCTGATACTTTCGGCGGTTATGTTCTCCATAGGATTGTATGGCGCTTTGGCTAAGCGCAACGCCGTGGTTATTTTGATGTGTATCGAGATAATGCTCAATGCGGTGAACATTGCAATCGTCGCATTCTCACGTTACGTTGTACCCGATGTAGTGTTGCTTACAGGACATGTATTCGCCATCTTTGTTATGACAGTTGCTGCTGCAGAGGCAGCAGTAGGTCTTGCTATTATAATCTCCATCTATCGCAGCAGGCAGAGCGTGGATGTGGAGCAAGCAGATTTAATGAAGGGCTAAAAATAAATTAGGTTGAGTGTTTGTTAAATGTGGATTGAAATTAAGACTGTACCGAATCTGATGGCTGCTGAGATGTGGAAGGAGCTCTTCGAGGCTGAGGGTATCCCTACGAGGATATTGCCCCAGGGCTCTGATGTGGGAGAGAAAGCCAAGTACAGGGTCTTGATCCCAGAGATTAAGAAACATCTTATAGAAGATATCCTAAGGAAGGTATAGTGTAGATGTCGCCAACTGTTTTATGGGCTATATTTATACTGCCGGCGTTCTCGTTTCTATTCATCTCTTTAGTCCTCAGACCTTTCTTCAATGACAAACCCAAGCTCAGCGGCTATACCATTATAGCCTGTCTAGCTGCTGCACTAGGTCTATCGATCTGGGTATTGACCAACTCCGACCAGTTCCCCATCGAGACTACTGTGAAATGGGCTGTGGTTGGAGACTTCACTTTCGATGTAGCGTTTCGCGTAGATAGCCTTACAGCGATAATGCTCATCGTGGTCAGCGGCGTTAGCTTGCTGGTACAGATTTACTCTCAGGGATATATGAAGGGTGACTCAGGATACCCTCGCTACTTCGCCTGGATGTCGCTGTTTACGATGTCGATGCTGGGTCTGGTACTGGCATCGAACTTGCTGCTGGTTTACGTTTTCTGG
>CAYHAX010000284.1:0-3538 GCA_964354695.1 uncultured Dehalococcoidia bacterium | reverse complement strand
TATATCCTTTTCTTGTATTTATATTCGTCCAATTTCAGCAAATCCATCACTTTAACAGGGTCTGCTTTCACAAGATTTCGGCATGCTCTGGATGCTATCCAGTAGGAATTCTCGTCGCCGCTGTTGACCAGCTCTGCGACCAAATCATAAACAAGGTCGGGGTGTGGTTTGGCCAAGTCGCTCAGGTTATTCCCCACAGAAGTACGTGGATATGGTGAACTCTCCCTAAACATCTTCCTCAAAATAGACAATGGATAGTCAGGATTCTTGTAGAACCACCTATGCTCCTGGACAGGGCGCAGAGTCTCACCAACAAATCGCCGTACATTTGCGTCTTCTGATTTTACAAGCTGCAGCAAGTATTCTTTCATTTCATCAGGATACTTTTTTATAATCTTTCGGAAAAACATCTGGGCGAATTCGCGCTCTTGCCACTGGGGAGAAGCAGCAGCGGATTCGAAATAGGAGAGCACCTTTTCATAATCGCCAAGTCCGTAGTAGGATAGCATTCCCAGCGAAACGCCCTTGCTCTTGAAATCATCGCTCTCTCTGAACATACGACAGGCGATACGATATACCGGGGCATCTCTTTCAACAAGATGAGTATACAGATATTCGCTCAGCGTATTGACCACGTGGACTATGCCGTAGGAAATGCGTTTATTATCTGGGATATTGGCGTAGAGTTCATCTACGATAGGATTAATGTTGCCTATTGCAAAAACGTATTTCCCCTTTAATACAGGATTTATGATATCGTTATGTATCTTTTTCTCTACTTCTGGGGTTAAGATATTCATATCTATTGTCGACGTCTACGCCTTAATTTCAGTTCGACTCCTCCCTTTGCCGCGAAGTCGTTGAGCAATTCCCTGAGGATTTCAGCCCTGGTCTTAGTATCACCGGCTTTCACCTTACCCACCTTTATCTTACGCCCGGCTTCGCCTAAGAGGGACTCAAGCTCAACTACCGGGAGCAGAGTGGCGGCGATGCAATAGAAGCTCTTTGACCTGCCATCGTCGAAGTCCTGGAGCATCCTCTCCAGCAGCTTAATTCGCTTCTTCTGCTGTTTCAAGAACTTCTCCAGTCCCTGCTCTCTGATGAAGTAGAGGTTCGGTTTTATCTTCTGATGGGTGAGAAAGGAGTCTCCCAGCCCCCATTTGTCCAGCCAGGAGGTGAATTTAGGGCAGGGGAACTCGTCACACTGGGCGCAGACCTCGAGTCCCTTTTTCTTGACGCAGCAGGTGATGTAGCCGCAGGAGGGGTGTTTGTTGAAGAAATCGGGACCTGCGCAGCCGGGGCATCTGGAAGCGCCCACTGTGTAGTATCTGGGACACAAGCCACAATCGAGTCCACAGCAGCCTAAAGTGGGATATTTTTTAACAGGATGTGGTTTCATTTCCCCACCCCAGAGGGCGACCAGCAGGTCGCCCCTACGATGTGGGCAGTTCGCGAACTGCCCCTACTTTGCTGCACCTGGGCAAATCGTTCTCATCTTGCAGTTCGAACAGGACTTCCTTCTGTTACCAACTGCGCTGTAATACGATACCGCGAGCAGCAGCACCAGCACTATTATTTTAGGTGCGGTAAATTCTTTTACCAGCGCAACTATGATGAAGATGAGCGGTACCAGGCTCAGCAAGCCGTAGACGACAGGGGCGAGTTTTACGCCCGGGCTCTTGCCGAAGTTCTCGATGCTGCCCTGTTTGAACAGGAGAGCGGCGAGCTTGCCCCAGCCAATGGGACACCACTTGCCGTAGTAATAGCAGTTGGTGCAGACCAGCCAGCGCAGCACCAGAAAGACTAGAGACACTGCAACCACAAGGTAAATCCTGCCAGCCAAGGGGTACAGAAACCAGCAGGCTGCGGTGCCCAAGGCAATCCAGAGAAGCATTAGCAGGTTGCCAAAGATAATGCCGGATTTCGGGAATTCCTCTAAGCCCTGCTCGTAGATTCTGGGTTCTTCCTTCATGAGCAGCCCCCTTTCTATTCAACTATAATAGCCCCTCAGCGACCTGAGAGCGTGCAGGGTTACCCATTTGCTGGGCTTACCCTTACGCCCGATGTTCACCTGAAAGCGCCCATTCCAGGTGGTCTCCAGCAGCCACCTTCCCTGCGTATCCTGCTTGGAGATAACCAAATCCACAGCCTCCTGCATGCGTTCGTCCTTATAGCCCAGTTTGGTCAGCATTCCGAGAATCTCCAGGGCATCGGTGTTCCACATGAGCGGGAAGCCGAATTGAACCCACCCCTTTTTCGACACACTGCTGAGGTCGTGGCTTCTTTTATAGATATGGTGCCTGAGCAGGTACTCGGCTGCCTTTTCGATTGTGCCTCTCACCGCCTTAGACCTTTTGTCCGGCGGTATCTCCGAGAGCGCCTTCAACGATTTTACCACGCCCATGTGGCAGGTATGCTTGCCCCAGCATTGCTCGTATTTATCGTAGAGCCAGCCTCGCGGCGCTTCTGCCACCGCGTCATCGAAACGCTGATAGGTGATAATCCAGTCAATTCCGCGCTGAACTCGGGGGTCATCGAGATAGCCCAGCCTGATGAGGCTCCAGACCATGTTGCCCGTGAGGCAGGGTATTATCTTGCTATGGTGTCCGCCATTTTGTGCGCTGCCGGTATAGGCGAAGCCGCCGCTCTGGCGGTCCTGAGAGTTCTCCAGAATGAACTCGCAGGCTTTCTTTATGCGTTTGTCCTTTCCGTCAGCGCCGAGCTCTGCCAAAACGAGGAGAGTCCATACGGTACCTGTGTATTTGGCTCTAATGTAGAAGTCCTCCGCCACCCCCCAATAGCCTCCTTGCTCTTGTTTAGCCAGGATTATGGGCACCACGCCAGCGGTCATGATTGCAGATTTCGCTTTTTTCACCTCCGGGCTGCTTTGAGGTATATCAAGTATCTCGATGAGGGTGAAATATCTGACCGAGGGGTTGTCCTCCTGGAGCAGCCAGTCGGTGGGGTCGGATTTCAAGACGGATTTCCAGTTATTCATGGCTACAACCTTCAAGGGCGACCAGCAGGCCGCCCCTACACCATGGTTACGAGGGCGAGGCGACCTCGCCCCTACAGATTATACAGGTTATACAGGGACAAGGTCGCAAAAGTAGAAGCGGTTGTCCCTGATAACTACCTCTCCCTTTCTGAAGCGTATGCTCTCACTGAAAATGGGACCAGCATGGACGAAGGTGTGGAACTCTCCGTTCTCGCCACAGGGGTCGACACTGGGTGGGAGCTCTGACAAGAACCGCTTGTCGAAAGCCCTGCCCACGAACTTTTTGTCCAAAGACTGAGAGTCAACGCAGGTGATGACTGCCTTGAAGCCCAGAGCTATGAACGTGTGGGCGAGTTCATCAGTATCCCGTTTCCAGATTGGGAAAAGCGCCTGCATCCCTACCTGTGCCAGGTTGTCTTCCCGATACTTGCGCAGGTCCTCCAGAAAGATGTCGCCGAAGACGACTGAGGAGATACCCTGGCTCTTGTATTGCAGCAGCTTCTCCTTCATCCGCGCCTCGAACTCCTCGTTGGACGAGTT
>CAYHAX010000283.1:0-7165 GCA_964354695.1 uncultured Dehalococcoidia bacterium | reverse complement strand
TTCATAACCTGCGGGATTGGGGGCTGGGCAAACACAAGGTAGTAGATGATTACCCCTTCGGTGGTGGGGCGGGCATGGTGATGAAGCCCGAGCCGTTATTCGATGCGGTAGAGGCGATAAAAAACCAGAGCGACAATCCCTCCGCTCCGCTAATCCTACTCACACCCCAGGGGAGGGTTTTCAATCAGAAGGTAGCCGCTGAGTTGGCAAAATTTGAGCAATTCATCCTCATCTGCGGTCATTACGAAGGAATAGACGAAAGGGTGAGAGAACACCTAGCCACAGACGAAATCAGTATCGGGGATTATGTTCTCACAGGCGGTGAACTGGCAGCGATGGTAGTAATAGACTCAGTGGTCAGGCAACTGCCCGGTGTCCTGGGCTCCGAGGAGTCAGCGACACAGGACTCCCACACAGAGGGGCTTCTGGAGTACCCTCAATATACCCGCCCTCAAACGTACCGGGGCTGGGAGGTGCCACAGGTGTTGCTTTCGGGAAACCACGCCCAGGTTGCCCGGTGGCGCAGGGAGCAATCTATTCTGCGCACCTTCCTCAGACGCCCTGACCTCTTTGAGAAGGCGGAGCTTTCTCCACAAGAGAAGAGACTGGTAACACAAATAAAGCGGTGAGCCGCATCTAATAAAATTAAAATGAGCCTGATTTAAGGCTAATCGAGGAGTAAGGCAATGGACATCAGCTCTGTAGTGGACACCAAGGTAAACGAGAAGATACCGGAGTTCAAACCCGGCGATACCGTTAGAGTGAAAATTAAGGTCATCGAGGGTGAGCAGGAACGAAGCCAGACCTTCGAGGGCGTGGTGATTAAAGTACACCGGAGCGGGGCAGGAGCCAACTTCACCTTGAGAAAGGTTTTTCACGGTATAGGAGTGGAGCGAACATTCCCCTTCCACTCGCCCCGATTGGAAAAGGTCGAGGTAATGCGATTCGGCAAAGTCCGCCGGGCGAAGCTCTACTACCTGCGCCAGCTCAGCGGAAAGATGGCACGACAAAAAGTGAAGTCGAAATCGAAGGATGAAATACGCTGAGGTCGCTGTAGACTTCCCTCTGGCACAACCGAGAACTTTCAGCTATGCTATACCGCCGAACTTCTCCCTGAGTGTGGGGCACGCAGTATGGGTGCCCTTCGGGCCTCGGCTGGTTCAAGGTATCGTCTTCTCTCTGGACGAGCAGCCTCAGGTTGAGCAAACAAAGGAAATCTCCGAAGCTATTGACCCCCACCCTCTGCTGCTCCCCCATCAGGTAGAGCTTGCCCGCTGGATAGCGGAGCGCTATCTTTCCTCATATTTCGATGCGGCAGCCCTGATGCTGCCCCCAGGCTTTGAACGTAGGGTGCTCACCTTCATCCAGCCTGTCCCCAATCCCTCTGAGCTAGCGTTATCCTCCCTGACAACACAGCAACAGAAAATTCTAAGTGTTGCTCAGAAGGAAGGAAGGGTAGAACTCAGGGAGATCAAGAAGATTCGAGGGCTGGATAATGTCGATGCGGTACTCGGTCAGCTTTTGCGTAAAGGGCTAATCGTCAAAACCCAGGAGTTGGAGAGGGTGAAGATAAAGCCCCGCATTGTGTCTTATCTCAGGCTGGCGGTGGCTGCCGAAAAAGCAAGCGAAACAATAGCCACCCTCGAACGCAAAGGTGCGTCTCAGCAGTCCAAGCTGCTCAGGCTTCTGGCTGCGGAGCCAGGACCTGTAGCCCTTCCCGTAGCAAGACAAAGACTCGACTTCCCCCTGACTGTGGTGAAAGCATTGAGCCGCCGTGGGTTAATCTCAATCGAAGAGGTCAGAGTACAAAGAGACCCGCTGGCACACCGCACCTTTGCAAAGACGCCACCACTAGCTCTCACCCCGGACCAGGAGCAAGCCTGGGCTCAAATCAAAGAAGAGCTGGAAAAGGGCACATCTCAGGTTTTCCTTCTCCACGGAGTTACCGGCAGCGGCAAGACAGAGATATACCTGAGAGCCGTAGACCAAGCTATCTCCCAGGGCAAACGCGCTATAGTCCTCGTCCCTGAGATAGCCCTCACCCCACAGACCATAGACCGTTTCGCTTCGCGTTTCCCCAACAGGGTAGCCGTGCTCCATAGCAAGCTATCGCTTGGCGAGCAATACGATGAATGGCAGAGAATTAAAAATGGCGAATTCGATGTCGTCATCGGCTCGAGGGGCGCTCTTTTCGCACCGCAACCAGACCTGGGACTCATAATAATTGACGAAGAGCACGAATGGACCTATAAGCAAGAGGAGCAGCAGCCACGTTACCACGCCCGCGATGTCGCCATAAAGCTAGCGGAGTTGACGAGCTCAGTGGTAGTTCTGGGAAGCGCTACCCCCGATGTCACCAGCTACTACCGAGCACAAAAAGGCGAATTCAAGCTGCCACAGCTTCCCGAGAGAATCGGCTCCGGCAAGCCTCTAGCTTTGCCCAAGGTCGAGGTCGTAGACCTTCGCCGTGAGCTGAAGGAGGGAAACAGGAGCATCTTCAGCCACCTGCTTGCCAAAGCCATAACAGATGCCTTATTGGTACGTGAGCAGGTCATCCTCTTTCTCAACCGCAGAGGCACAGCCACCTTCGTACAGTGCCGCGACTGCGGCTTCGTAATGCGCTGCAAACGCTGCGATATCCCGCTCACATATCACTCAGCAGAGGACAATCTGGTATGCCACCACTGCAACTACAGAACCAAACCACCGAGCATGTGCCCTGGCTGCCAGAGCAGGCGCATCAAATTCCTGGGCATCGGCACTCAAAAGGTGGAAGAGGAGGTAGCCAAAACCTTCCCCCAAGCGCGTGTGCTGCGCTGGGACCGCGATGTAACCAGAGGCAAGAACGCTCACGAGAAGATAATGAATCGCTTCCTAGCCCACGAAGCGGATATCCTCATCGGGACGCAGATGATAGCCAAAGGGCTGGATATGCCTCTGGTAACGCTCGTAGGTGTAATCAACGCCGATATCGGTCTTCACCTTCCCGATTTTCACTCCAGCGAGCGCACCTTTCAGATTCTGGCTCAGGTTGCGGGGAGAGCAGGGCGAAGAAAATTGGGAGGCAAGGTCATCGTACAGAGCTACACCCCGGACCATTACTCTATAGCCACTGCGGCAAGACACGACTACGCCACATTCTACGAGCAGGAAATCGCATTTCGCCGTCAGCAGGGCAATCCGCCCTTCAGCAGACTAGTGCGCCTCCTCTACATTCACACCAATTCCGCTCGCTGCCAGAAGGAGACCGAAAGGGTCCATCACCTCCTTGAGCAGGAGAGGGATTCTCAAGGGCTGTCAAATACCACCCTGATCGGTCCCTCCCCAGCCTTCACCCAGCGCGTGCGGGGTAGATACCGCTACCAGATAATAATCCGCAGCCCCGAGCCCTTGCCCCTCCTTTCACACCTGACATTTCCTCAAGGATGGGTAATAGATATCGACCCCGTGAGCCTGCTTTAATCTTTACAACCCCCACCACTTAGACTATAATCTCCCTAATTGCGCAAAAGCTATTCCAGAGTGTCAGGGTTCAAGCATGGCGATTATGCCCGTAATTAAAATGGATAATCCCCTGCTCCATCAGAAGGCAAAAAGGGTCAAGAAAATAGACGACTCCATTCAAAAACTCATCGATGATATGATTGAAACTATGTACCACGTTGAAGGAGTAGGGCTTGCTGCACCTCAGGTCGGGGTGCCCCTCCAAGTGGTAGTATTACAGTTGCCCGACGATGAAGAGGTAACCACACTCATCAACCCCGAGATTGTGAAAACATCTGAGGAAACCGAGATGATGTCTGAGGGATGCCTCAGCCTGCATGGCTACAGGGCAGACGTGAAACGTTTCACCTCGGTTACAGCAAAAGGACGCGATCGCCAGGGGAAACTGATTCGTATAAAGGGTGATGAGCTTCTGGCTCAGGTACTGCAACACGAAGTAGACCACATCAACGGCATAGTGTTCGTTGACCACCTGGAGAGCATGGACAAGCTAGAGAAGCTTGAAGAGGACGAGGAAGAGACGAGCGGTATCTAGAAAAAACAATCTTAATGACTAATCTTTCTAAAGAGAGGCTTAACATTTTTGTCCCAGAAGGGGCAGCTTCACTTCTAGACAAGCTGAGCGGGTTCCTTCAGCAACGTAACATCGACTGTTATGTTGTCGGCGGCTTTGTACGCGATGGGCTTTTGGGTCGCACCAATAGCGATATCGATATTGTCGTCGCCGGTGACGCCATAGCCATCGCCTCCGAGGTAGCCCAAGCCCTCCAGGGCAAGATGGTGCCGCTGGACGAGGAAAACCAGGTCGCCAGGGTAATCCTTCTTAAAGACGAACGCCGCTGGCATCTCGATTTCGCCAAACTGCGTGGCAGCATCGAAGAAGACCTCAAACTCCGTGATTTCACCGTGAACGCTATAGCCATAAGATTTGCAGCACCTGAAAGCAACTGGTCGCAAGCCGAGGTCATTGACCCATTGCATGGATGCCACGACCTGAGCCGGAAGATTATTCACTCAGTAAGCGAAAACAGCTTCCAGCAAGACCCGGCGCGCCTTCTCAGAGCAGTCCGCTTCGCGGCTACCCTCGATTTCTCCATCGACACGGACACCGAAGCCCTTATACAGCGTGACAGCAAACTGATAGCCGGTGTTTCCGGAGAGCGGCTGCGCGAGGAGCTCTGCTATATTCTCGAAACCAATAAGTCCTATAAATCGTTATGCCACCTCGATAAACTGGGCTTGCTGGCTTACCTGATGCCAGAGCTAACCAGCGCCAAAGGCGTGACACAGCCCAAGGAGCATTACTGGGATGTGTTCGACCACTCACTGGAAACCGTTGCCTGCGTCGAACGTTTGCTTCGTGAGCAAACCAGCGACGAAGATGATAAGGTCATCTCTCTAGTCCCCTGGTCTGAGAAACTTGCTTTGCATTTCTCAAGAGAGGTCTCTGGGGAACATACCAGAAGGTCTCTGCTGAAATTGGCAGCGCTGCTCCACGATATAGCCAAGCCAGCCACCAAGACAATAGAGCCAAGCGGAAAGATGCGCTTTTTGGGACATGCCAAAGATGGGGCGAAAATGGCAATCCCCATCATGGAGCGGTTGAGGTTCAGCAGCCGCGAGACGAAGATGGTGCAACTGATGATTGAGCATCACCTGCGCCCTGGCTATCTGCTGACGGGAGAGATGCCGACACGGCGCGCTATCTACAAATACTTCCGGGATACAGCGGATGTGGGCATAGATACGCTATTCCTGGGACTCGCAGACCATCTTGCGGCTCGGGGTCCCACGCTCGACCCCGACCAGTGGCGCAAACATACCGAGACAACGGCACAGATGCTATCCAAATGGTTCGAGGAACAAGAGACCATCATCCCCCCCAGATTGCTGGATGGACACACCTTGATAGATAGGTTTGGATTAACTCCAGGACCCCGAATAGGAGAATTGCTGGAGATGGTCAGAGAAGCACAGGCTGCAGACGAGATAAGAACCACTGAGGAAGCGCTCGATTTCGTAAGAAAGCACCTGGAGAGTAACCAGTGAACCGCAGGAATTTAATTATACTTGCCCTCATCATAATCCTGGCTGCTCTGTCATTAGCTGAAGTGCTGATAAAGAACGCACCGAGCATGCAGGATGTCGGACCGGGAAACAACACGCTGGGAATGAGGCTGGGCTTAGATTTGAGCGGCGGCACCCACCTTGTCTACGAGGCTGACCTATCCCAAATAGGCAACGAGACCTCCTCAGAAGCCATGCAGGGCGCCATAGACATCATCAACAAAAGGGTAGACGCCTACGGAGTCACCGAACCCGTTATTCAGAAGCAAGGCACTAACCGCATCTCTGTGCAACTCCCCGGCATCAGGGATATAGACACAGCAGTCAACCTCATCGGACAGACTGCCCAGCTCGATTTCAGAGAGCTTACCTATGACAGCACAGGCAACCCCGTGAAGGATGAGAACGGTAATCTTGTCTGGAAACCCGCCTTGGCTGTCGACAGCAGCGGCGAAGAGGTACATCTAACCGGCAAATACCTCAAGAGAAACACCCAGGTAGTCCTCGACCCGCAACTGAATGAGCCCCTGGTTTCCTTCGAGTTCAACAGCGAGGGGGCAGACCTCTTCGCCCAGATAACAGGACAGCTATACCCGGATAAGCCCCTGGGCATATTCCTCGACAACAATTACATCTCAAGCCCCATAGTCAAAAGCAAGATCGAGGGTGGGAAAGGCGTTATCGAAAACATCGAATTCGAAGATGCCCGTAATCTCGCCATCATGCTCAACGCAGGCGCTTTGCCCGTCACTCTCAAAGGACCCATTATCAGAGAAGATATTGACCCCACGCTGGGAAGCGACTCCTTAAGAAAAAGCCTCATCGCTGGGGTGGTTGGGCTAGCGCTAATACTAGTGTTCATGGTGACTTACTATCGGGTCCCCGGCGTGATGGCAAGCCTCGCTTTGATTATCTACGGCATACTGGTGCTGGCAGCGTTCAAGCTGATACCAGTAACGCTCACCCTGGCAGGCATAGCAGCCTTCATTCTATCTATAGGCATGGCTGTTGACGCCAATGTGCTCATATTCGAGAGATTGAAAGAGGAACTGAGGTCAGGACGAACGCTGGGAGGAGCTATAGAGACCGGCTTCGACCGTGCCTGGCCCGCTATTCGCGACAGCAACATCACTACCCTTATAGTCTGCGCCGTCCTCTACTGGATGGGCAACATGTTCGCTGAACCCAGGGTGATGGGATTCGCCCTCACCCTCGCCATCGGTGTGCTGCTCAGCATATTCACAGCTATAATAGTCACCAGGACATTCATGCGCCTGCTTGTGGGCACCCGTCTGGGAGACAACCTCTCGCTCTATGGAGCCAAGAAGCCCGAGCAGACATCACAAGCCAAGGAGCAATCATAGTTGTTTAACTTCGTGAGCAAAAGGAAATGGTTCTTTCTGGCGTCAGCGATAATAATTTTAGCTGGCATTATCGTAATGGGCGTAGCCAGGCTCAACCTCGGCATCGAGTTCAGCAGCGGCTCCTCTATGACACTGGTTTTCCGAGAGCAGGTCGAGCAAGCTGACCTCAGAGCCACCCTCGCCGACATGGGACACAGCCAGGCAACAATCCAGCGCAGCGCCAAGGACGC
>CAYHAX010000282.1:0-4354 GCA_964354695.1 uncultured Dehalococcoidia bacterium | reverse complement strand
CCCTCCAGCTCATAGTCTCTAACAGCAGCCATTTCCCCTCCCTGGACTCTATTCTTCGAGGACTGAACTGTCCAGTCCGACATTAGTATTATACCAAAAAACAGGCGGACTGTCAACAGTCCGTAATTATTCAGTCCATTTCATTATTATCAGCTTCGAACCAGGTAGCTGGGAAGCGGGGGTTAGCGGGACTGTTTCTGGGAAAACGGTCCCCAGTCCGAGCCATTCTTGTGGTTTGGACAGTGACAAAACATTGAACAGGGGGTTAGTCCCGGCAATAAGACAGGTTAGTCCTGATATTAAATAACAGGACTAAGGCATTTCAGGCGGGGGTCTTGACAGCTTACACGAAAACGTGTAAGCTCCCGACCATGAGTTCAGCCAAGGGAAGAAGGGTGCAGTGGGACAGCGGGGGCGTGAGGGCGCTGAGAAAACACCTAGGTTTGACCCAGCAGGGGCTCGCTGACGAAATGGGGACGCGGCAGCAGACCATCAGTGAGTGGGAGATTGGCATGTATAAGCCGCGCGGAGCCTCGGCGATGCTGCTCACCATGATTGCTGAGCGAGCCAACTTTGTTTATGAGGCGTCTGAGGAGGAGGAACCCTCCAGGGATGGGGTTTGAATCGGGCGGCAGGGGCGAAGCCCTCTAAATTGAATTCTGGGGCCTTGAAGCTGGTTATCAGCGCTCAGGCGGTCAGCCGATAAGGAATACTGAATGCTGATAGCTGAAGGATTGGTTGGAGTTTAGAAATCAGGATTCGGGATTTCGCTTGGAGAGGGTGTCCTAAGTATGGTAGGGGTAGACGAGCGTCTTTTGGTCCGCATCTGGGAGAGGCAACTGGTGGCGGCTGATAATATGGTCACCGGCTCGGGGGAACGGCTGCAGGTCATCCACCCGGGCAAGGAGAACAGGGATAGCGGTCCCGATTTCCTGGGCGCTATCATCGCCACCGATGTAAGCGGACTGCAGGTCGGCGATGTAGAGATTCACCGGAGGGCGGGGGACTGGAGGAGCCACGGGCATCAGCATGACCCCGGTTATAACGGGGTCATGCTGATGCCCGTGGTCTGGAAGGGGGAGGTATCGGTGGCGCTGCAAAATGGTGGGGTGGTACCCACGTTGAGTTTGCGCCGCTGCCTGGCAGGATCGCTGGATGAGGTGCTTCAGTGGGCATATCTCAGCCTGGTTCCGATCGAGCCCTGCCAGGCAGCATCTCGGCGATGGCGTCCTGGGCGGGCTGATGGATGAGGCAGGCGAGGAGCGCTTCCGGTTGAAAGTTGGACGCTTTGTAGCCATGATGCACGAGGAGCAGTCCTCGCAGGGACTCTACAGGGGCGTTATGGGTGCCCTGGGCTATACCAAGAACAAGGAGCAGTTAGAGGAACTGGCTATCCGTTTGCCTGTAGCAACTCTGGAGGTTTTTTGCAGGGGCAAGCCATTTGAGGAACGGGTTCAGGTGCTCGAAGCCCTGTTGTTGGGCACGGTGGGGCTGCTGACAGAAGGCGGTAGTGTTGAGATGGAGCGGCTCTGGCGCTGCTCTGGCAACGGTGAGCCGATGCGCCCTTCCTGCGGGCGCACCTTCAGGGTGCGCCCGCAGAACCAACCCGCGCGCCGTCTCACAGGCGCTGCCCATCTACTCGCCCGTTCTATGTCCGAGGGACTTGTCGAAGGCGTTTTGGGGCTGGTGAGGGAGTCTGGCTGGGATGTGGAGGGGCTCGAGGCTGGGTTTATGGTGGGCGCCCCAGAGGGCTCTGCCCAAGGGGAGCGCGCTCTTATCGGGCGGGGGAGGGCGAGGGAGGTCGTGGTAAATATAGTGCTGCCTTTCGCTTACGCCTGGGCTGAGGGGAATCAGCAGGCGGAGCAGGCATTGGCGCTCTATAAGGGCTATCCACCCTCAGGCGGGAATGAGATAACGCGGGGGCTGACCAAGCTGCTGGGCGATGGTTCTCCCGCTCTGGTGAACTCAGCGTGCCGTCAGCAGGGGCTGATTCATCTGGATAAAACCTACTGTAGAGAGCGAAAGTGTGGGGAATGCCCCTTGGTTAGAAGGTTGGCTGTTCTGCAGCAAGTATCTTGCTGAAATAAATTCTAAATCCGAAACTCGAAATCCTAAACAAATTCTAACACCAAATTCTAAAAGCTTAGAGGATTCGGGTTTTGAGAATTCAATATTGTCTAGGATTTAGTGCTTAGAGTTTAGGATTTTCCCCCGAGGCTGAGCCCGGGCACTACGTCCAGGTCCCAGCCAGCGATTTTTCCTCTAAGCAGTTGGAAGTAGCCGCAGGAGGTTACCATGGCGGCGTTGTCGGTGCACAGTATGGGTGCCGGGATGAGGACAGGGATAGGGGAGCGGGCAGCAATGGTCTCGCGCAGAAGCTTATTGGCGGCAACCCCTCCTGCGAGAAGTATCTGATTCACCCCGTTTTTGTCGGCTGCGGCTAGGGTTTTGGTCACCAGGACATCGACAACAGCCTGCTGGAAGCTGGCGGCGATGTCCAAGACTGTGGTACTGGGTTGGGGCGATATCGGTATTTTCTGTTCCTCCACCAGCCGCACCACCGCTGTTTTGAGTCCGCTGAAGCTGAAGTCGTCACTGCCCCTGAGCCAGGGGCGGGGCAGGCGTTGCGTCGGGGTTATCCCTTTAGTGACTTTCTCGATGACGGGTCCTCCCGGATAGCCCAGACCTAAGGCTCGTGCCACCTTGTCGAAAGCCTCTCCGGCAGCATCGTCTCTGGTCCTGCCCAGCCTCGTGAGTTCACCGTGGTCTTTCAGAAGCACAAGCTCGGTGTGTCCGCCGGAGACGATGAGCGCCAGCAGGGGGAAGGCTGGTTTATCCGAGCCCAGCCAGTTGGCGTAGATATGAGCCTCGAGGTGGTTAACCCCGATTAAAGGCAAGTTCCATGCCAGCGCCACAGCCTTGGCAAGGTTCACGCCCACCAGCAGCGAGCCTGCCAGTCCGGGACCGTTGGTGACTGCGATGGCGGAGAGGTCGTCTGCGTCCACCTTTGCCTCTGCCAGCGCCTTCTCCACTATGGGCATTATGGAGAGCAGGTGCTGGCGTGAGGCGACCTCGGGGACGATGCCGCCGTAACGGCTGTGTATCTCTACCTGGGAGGAGATTACGTTGGATAGTATGATGGTGCCGTCCTCGACCACGGCGGCGGCGGTCTCGTCACAGGATGTCTCTATGCCCAGAATCTTCATACTCTACCCTATGAAGGTGCAGACCTCCTCGATAGGTTTACGTGACGGTCTCTTCTGGGGTCGCCTGGAGGCAGTGCCTAGAGAGATTATGCCGATGAGGAACCAGGGCTGTTCCACGTGCAGAATGGACTCAAGCTCCTCACGCGCGAACTCAGCGGGGGCGCTGGCGAAGCAACTGCTGTATCCCAGCGTGGTGGCTGCCAGTTGCAGATGCTCTATCGCCATAGCCACGCTCATCAGAGCCAGGTCGCGGTGCGCCGGGTCGGCAGGAGGGCTGTAGCTGCCTCCTACCCAGGGGCGCGCCAGCACTGCGATAGCCACTGGCGCATCGGCGAAATGGGTGCTGTAGGACTGCATACATTTCAACCGTTTTATGTGAGATTTGTTATGAGTGGCTGCTATAGTGGTCTCGACCATGGCGTTTACTATCGCGCGCATGCCCTCTTTGAGTTCTTTGTCGCGAATCACGATGAAACGCCAGGGCTGCTCGTTGGTGGCGCTGGGAGCCAGTATGGCTGCCTCGAGCATAGCCTGGATATCTTTATGCGCCACGGGGTGGTTGCTGAACTGGCAGACGCTGTGCCTTTTCTTAACGGTCTCGAAGAAGTCCATTCTCCCTTCCCAACGGAACTCTGCTGAAAACAGACATATTATATCATCATATTATGCTTGAGACTTCTCGATTAAGTGAAATACTAATCTCCAAATACGAAATCCTAAACAAATTCAAATAACGAAATTCAGAAGGTTCGGCAGATTGGGATTTTGAATATTCGATATTGTTTAGGATTTAGAAATTAGGGTTTAGGGTTTGGATTGCGTGGAACGGGCTTCTGCTATAATTACGAGGGATATTCCGGAATGGAGGATTGAATGGAGATGGTGACCAATACCAGAATCCAAGTTAAGACGAGGGGCAATTGCGACCTTATCGACATCACTGACGAGGTGGAACGGAAGGTGGGGGAATCGGGCATCAGGGACGGCACGGTGACCATTTTCGTGGCGGGCTCGACGGGTGGGGTAACCACCATAGAATACGAACGGGGTGCGCTCAGCGATTTCGAGAGCATGTGGGAGCGTTTGGTTCCCAAGAATATACCCTATCGGCACGATGCTACCTGGGGCGATGGCAACGGCTACTCCCA
>CAYHAX010000281.1:0-3950 GCA_964354695.1 uncultured Dehalococcoidia bacterium | reverse complement strand
GTCAGGGTCAAGCAAGACCAGTGCGCTCAGCGAAACAAATACGCACAGCTCAAGCTGGGGCTCACTGTGGAGAAGGTCATGAACGACTTTCTCTTAGCCTGGCCTATCAGGCGTCTCCATATGTGCCCCACCACAGCCGGCTCGGCGGCAATCATAGTTTGCCCTGAGAAGAGGGCAAAGAAGGTCACCAAGAAACCGGTATGGGTCGAGGACTGGTTCACCTGCCACCAGGGTGGCGCGCTCACTATGGCTGATGACCCCACGGCATCTACCCTCGCCTATGCCTGTCAAAAAATATACAAGAGATGCGGCATCACCAATCCCAAGAAGGAGATACAGGCCTGGGAGGTATACGAGCCAGCATCAACTGCGGAACTGAGGTGGATGGAGGAAGTCGGAATTTGTGAAGACTACACTGCCTGGAAGCTGTTCGAACAGGGTAAAGTGGGGATAGAAAAAGAGGTCCCGTTCAATCCCTCAGGCGGTGTAACCGCCACTAACCCTATCGGATGCACACCGGTAGTCAGAGTGGTAGAGGCAGCGCTGCAGGTTCGCGGCGACGCCGAGGAACATCAGGTCCCGGGCACAATTAACAGAGCGCTGGCAACCGCTTACGGTGGGCAGGGCGAGAACGTAGTATTCCTGCTCAGAAAGACCTTATAGACGGCAGTTGAGATAATTACAGGAGGATATTACGATGCTGAAGAAAGAAGAGCCAACGGACCCCGCCGTAGCATTTCGTTATCCCCGCGTTATCACATATAAGCACTCGCTGGGCTATCAAAGCAAGTTCGCTCATGCACTGAAGCAGGGCAGAATCATCGCCACCAAGTGCCCTGTAGACGGGCGTTGCACCATCCCGCCGCGCATAGTCTGCCCCATGCACCATGTGAAACAGACCGAGTGGGTGGACCAGGGACAGCGCGGCAAACTCATCTCGGCGTTCAAGATTAACTTCCCCATGTTCGATTCCAGAACAGGAGACTTGAAGACTTGGGAGACGCCCATAGTCTCCATTGAACTCGAAGGTGGTGCTAGGATGGATGGATGGTGCGCTGAGACAGACACCGAAAAGCTTAAGCCCGGCATAATTCTCGAGGCAATCTGGAGACCACCAGAGGAAAGGAAAGGAAGAGTCGACGATATCCTCTATTGGAAACCGGTGCAGTAGCAGTAATAGAGAGAGGTGAGCAAATGACCCATCACGACAAGAAGAGCGTTGCTGATATACCCGAGGAGCCGATTGTTGTTGAGGTACAGTCGCACTCGAACTTCCTGGTAACTGTGGGAAACACAGGCAACAAGTTTCTAACTGAGATTAGAGACAACAAGGCCCTTATGGGCATCAAATGCCCGAGCTGTAAGAAGATATATATACCGCCCAGATTGCACTGCCCCGCCTGCTTCGTAAAGATGAGCGAGTGGGTGAAGCTCACCGGGAAGGGTACCCTGGACACCTACACCGTAGTCCGCTATCCAGAGCCCTACATGCCCAAAGAGCCGCCCTTCGCCTACGGCGTGATAAAGCTGGACGGAGCAGATACCGGCATCGTTCACATTCTCGGCGGCGTCGACCTGGACAAGATAAAGGTCGGCATGAAAATGGAGCCGGTGTTCAAAGAGCAGCGCGAGGGCAGCATCCTGGACATCGAGTACTTCAAGCCAGCCTGACCTCGCACCCTTTTAGATTACGTAAACTTGTAGGGGCGTCCTTCTAAGGAAGGACGCCCCTACCTACCACTGAAAGCTGATAGTAGAGGTGCAGGACACACCCTGCCGGGGGTTTGGGGGTATCCCCCAAGGCTGGGGGGGGTTGATTCAGGAATAATCATGAAAGTCGGAATCATCTACGACCCCATCTACCTGAAACACGACACGGGCGCCCACGTCGAAAACAGCAGCCGCCTGGTCGAAACCGTCTCCCTGCTCGAAAAATCCAGATTCCTGGACAAACTGGTCTCTATCCCCCCCAGAGCAGCCACTTTGGACGAAATCGCGCTGGTGCATAGCCAGAGCCATATATCCACAGTCCAGACCTACTCCAAAAAAGGCGGCGGCTGGCTCGACGGCGACACCTTCGCCTCACCCGCCTCCTACGACGTCGCCCTCCATGCCGCCGGCGGCGTGCTCAATGGGCTCGAAGCAGTGATGGCAGGCAAAGTAAACCACGCCTTCGCCACAGTGAGACCTCCGGGACATCACGCCACCGCAGAAGACGCCATGGGCTTCTGCCTGTTCAACAACATCGCCGTAGCCGCCGCATACGCCAAAAAGAAATACAAGCTGGAACGCATCATGATAGTGGACTTCGATGTCCATCACGGCAACGGGACTCAGGAGATATTCTACGCCGACCCCAACGTGCTCTATTTCTCCAGCCACCAATACCCCTGGTACCCCGGCAGCGGCTCCATCTACGAGGATGGCGCTGGCGAGGGCAGGGGGTTCACCGTCAACGTACCCCTGCCCGCCTACTGCGGCGATAAAGAGCACCTGCGTGTCTATAAAGAGATACTTATCCCAGTAGCAAAACGCTTCCGTCCCCAGCTTATGCTCGTCTCCGCGGGCTACGACCCCCACTGGGCAGACCAGCTCTCGTTGATGCAACTGACCGGAGAGGGCTTTGCCGGCATCGTCAGCATAATCAAAGAGCTGGCAGACGAGCTTTGCCAGGGCAAGCTCCTGCTATCCCTTGAAGGCGGCTACCACCTCGAAGCGCTTTCCCACTCCATAAAAGCGACCTTCGAAGTGCTGCTGGGCACCACCCCCAGCCCCGACCCCCTGGGCAAACCCCAGGGAGCGATGATATCACCCGATATAAGCTCAATTCTGGAAGAAGTAAAGACCAAGCATAAGCTGAGTTAACCATCATCTCCCATACCGCTCTTCCCCAACTGGCTAGTTCCCCACAATAATAAACGCCAAATTATTCTGTAGGGGCGGGTTTGAAACCCGCCCTCCTGACCGCTGATAGCTGAAAGCTGAATGCTCAATTAGGATTTCCCTAAGCAGTATGTATTACCGGAACTCAGGTCACTTCGTTTCCAACCAAACAATTGGGACAATAGAAGCTGCTTCCAGATGCTTGAACTCTGGGTCACCCGTGACGATGGTTGCTCCCTTGAGTTTAGCCAGGGCTACGGCAAAACAATCTGCGTAGGCTATAGACCACTGCGCTTTGATATGAGCCGCAGCGAGGGTGTGAGCTCGGTTAACATCAATAACTCGAATGGGAAGCTCATCAATACGGGCTAAAACCTCCTGCGCTTTGGGCAGACCTCTTTCCCGCTCAGTAATATACAGGACTTCCCCAAGGTTGACGGTGCTCATGAATAGCAGGCACCGACCAGCGAATGCTTCTTGCAAGAGCTCCCTTACCCGCTTCCCTCCCTTCGCACCTTCCAGAAAAGCCAGCACGGCGTAGCTAGCGAGAACAAAGCTTTTTGGTTCCAAATTATTTGCCTCGATTTGCGTCTTCTTTTCGGGATTTAAGGAGTGCCTGAACCAGGGAAGTGTTACCCTTCAGGGTACCAGCAGCTTCTTGCAGGGGATTTTTAGAAATAGGCACTATAGCCACTATCCCGCCATAGTCAATGAAGTGAACCTTATCCCCCTTCTTAAGCCGGTAGCGCTCCCGTAATTCCTGAGGTATGACCACCCATCCCTTAGCTGATAAAGTGCCAATGTTCATTTTCACGCCTCCATATTCATTATAGTATATATTTTAGCGCTGTAAATATATACTGAATCATCGCTGGTATACCTTTTGCTCGATGGGGATGCCTATGTAGCGTCGAATTATTCCGTAGGGGCGGGTTTGAAACCCGCCCTCCTGACCGCTGACTGCTGATAGCTTAATTTAGGATTTAGAATTTCCCGTTGGGGGCGTATTGCGTCAAATAAAACTGTTACCGAAGACCTCCTTGTTGCTTCATAATTTCAGTTACCGG
>CAYHAX010000280.1:0-5666 GCA_964354695.1 uncultured Dehalococcoidia bacterium | reverse complement strand
GTCCATGTCTATCTCCTTTCTTGGCTTGGTTTTGTTCTACTAGAAAGGCCGCTTCCCCTATTCATTTTCAGCAACTTATCGTACACGACCCAGAGTTTTGTATGTTATTCAACGATATTATGCGACTGTCGGGTGATTGATTGTGAAAATGATAGAGATTCGTAAGATTTTTACCCCCAGTTTGATGATTCTTCTATGTATGGTTTAGTATAATTGATACGAAATTTTGTCATATATCATAGTATCTACAAAGATAAAGAGTGGAATTGAATTGTGTCGAAAATGGAGGGAACTATGAAATCGTCGCAGAAAATAGTGATTCTGGGTGCGGGCTCAGCTGGAATCAGCACAGCAATAGGATTGAAGAAGGCCGTAAGGAATTCCTCGAAGATAGAAGTAGTTCTCTTGGATCAGAGAAATTATCACGCTGTGCTCCCTTTAATATATCAGGTTGTCAACGGCAGTGTTGCCCCGAACCATATTTCTTTTCCTTTACGCAAGTTCTTCAGGAAAAGACGGGGCATTGAGGCGGTTACCTTCAGACAAGGACAAATAAAGGGTATCGATGTTGATAAGAAGGTTGTGACCACAGAAAAAGGAGAGCTGGGATGGGATTATTTGGTTGTGGCTTTAGGCAGCACTAATAATTTCTTCGGAATGGCTGACGTTCAGGAGGTTGCACTGACATTCAGGTCGCTGAAGGATGGGATTGCAATCTATAATCGCATCTTGGATAACTATGAGGCCGCTCTATGGGTACAGGATGATCAAACTCGGCGAGAATTACTGACTTTTACGATAGTGGGAGGTGGTCCGACAGGCGTGGAACTGTCGGCCTATGTCAGGGAATATACTGGCAAGGTGTTAGCAAAATACTATCCCTCTCTGTCGAAGATGGTTCGTGTGATTCTAATAGAAGCTCAGGATGCCGTGCTACCGGGAATGAAAGAAAAAACCAGGGAATTGGCTATGTCGAGGCTGAAATCTCATGGTGTCGAAATAATGCTGAAAACGCGACTAAGTAAGGCCTGGAACGGTGGTATCCAAACTGCTGATGGCGATATTATACCAACTCGCGCCCTAATATGGTGTGCGGGTATCAAACCGGTCTCTATTGTAAAAGCATTGCCATTTGATAAGGCTAAAGATGGCAGGATTATAATCAACAACTATTTGCAAGTTCCGGAAGCATCAGGGGTTTACGCTTTAGGAGATTGTGCGTATCTTGAACAAGCAAGTGGGCTGGGCCCCTATCCGCCAACATTCCAGGTGGCTTATCGACAGGGCCGAGTATGTGCTAGAAATATTATTAATGCCTTAAAGGGAAAACCCGCCCACCCTTATAGTTCCAGGTTCTTGGGGCAGATTTTTTATATAGACAGGAATACAGCAGTGGCCCAGCTATTCGGTAGAGTTTTCGACGGATACGTAGCTGGAATGATACGAAGAGCCCTGTTTATCGGCATGTTGATATATTATGGTGGACCACTTACAGGATTGAAAAATAAGCTAAGCGCAGCTCTGGATTGGTTATTCGCTTACTTCTACAATCGCAATATAGCTCGTCTCGAATGAAATTCTCTATTAAAGTCAATGAACTCCCGCTTTTTCTATGTAGCTGTCATTAAAAAAGAAAAATACGAATTCGATTATATCTAATCCTTAAGTTTGTCGAGGTTGCTGTTAGGCCAACTGAGCTATGGTCAGTCTTTACCTTGAATATTTCCAAAGGGTGAAGGAATTTGCCCAAATATGGCTAATAGAAATCAGGCCCATTTTTCTGCTTGGTTCCGTAGCGCTTGCTTTTTTCGGAATATCGATAGCTTGGTCTGATGGTTTTTTCAGCCTGCGTTATGCATTGCTATCTTTATTCGGGCTTATACTATGGCAGGTTGGTGTTCAGGTTCTCAATGATTACTACGATTACAGAAGTGGCATAGACTTATATACTCAAAGGACTCGTTTCAGCGGGGGTAGTGGTATCCTCCCCTCACAGATTCTTAAAGCAAAGTCGGTCTTTAAGTTGGGTCTGTTCAGCTTTGCGCTAGCTTTACCGATATGGTCATACTTAATCATTGAAAAGGGCGTGTTGTTGCTGCCCGTGATAATCGTCGGTGGTATTTGCGTTCTCTTATACACCCCTGTCTTAACCAGATGGCGTGTGGCTGAGATGGCTAATGGCCTCTGTCTGGGTTTATTACCGATATTGATGTTTTACTTTGTCCAAACAGGAAGCTATACCAAAGGTGTAGTAGCAGCTGCCATCGCCTCGGGTATTCTAATGTTCGCACTACATCTCTTAAATGAGTTACCCGATGTTGAGGCGGATAAAATGGGTGGGAGAAGAACGATACCAATTGTATTGGGCATGCATAAAGCTAGTCTAATATATTTATACTGCACGATTTTATTCTATATCTGGGTGATATCTTGGGTGGTCGTTGGCATTATGCCACAGGCAACGCTTCTTTCTCTACTGACAATGCCTGTTAGTGTTTTGCTGTTTAGAGCTATTAAATACAGTCGAAACTCTAAAAATTATGCACCGTTACTATGGGCCAGCGCCATTGCATACTTTTTAAACATTATTTTATTAGCTCTGGGATACATCGTGGGTAGTTTCTGATAGCCAGAGACAATTGCTCCCATCTCGCTAAGCGTCTGCTGCATTACATATGCGTCACATCCACATCGCAGAAATTGCAGAATCTGCTTTTAGACAACTATACGCTTCTGACACATGACCTACTGCGTCGTTTCCTGAAGATAGTCCTGTCTTTGAAACCGGCAAAGATGCTGTTGGCTCAACGTCAGCTTCAGTCAAGATTCATCACGGCAATAACGAGGACCGAGCATTACACCCTGTTCAACAATTTGTACAATGAGGGTAAGAAGCCGGACTATACCCACGCTGAACTGAGAAATCAAGAAGGCATATGAGCCTGCGAGACCACCGCCTGCTCAACTCGACCGGCATGGTTGACATCGCTGGTTGACCAGAAGCATAATGACCCTGTAAGAGCGCCCCCGTCAAATCATGTTGAGCAATCAGATGGCAAAATATATTCTGGCTCACGATGTCGGCACAAGCGGGAACAAGGCTGTCCTGGTGGATACTGAAGGACGCGTGCTCGGCACATCCACCGAGCCTTACAAGGTCTACTACCCCAAACCCGACTGGGCGGAACAGCAGCCTGAGGACTGGTGGAACGCGGTCACTCGCACCACCAGGTCTCTTTTAGAGAAAACAGGCGTGTCGCCGGGCGATATATTGTGCGTCACTCACAGCACACAGATGCTGGGCATCGTGCCCATGGACCCGAAAACCGGTCCGCTCAGACCAGCTATAATCTGGCTGGACAACAGGGCTTGCAGGCAGGCAAACCGCATGATGAGGAGGTTCGTCAGCGCTCGCCTTTTCGCTCTCATTGCCGGCGCTGCTCTCTGCGGGAAAGACGGCATCCCCAAACTGCTCTGGCTTAAACAAGAGGAGCCCGATGTTTACCAGAAGATGAGATGTTTCCTCGATGTCAACGGCTATCTCATCTACAGGAGCACCGGCAACATGGTTATGGAGTGGAGCGGGGCTTCGGTGTTCGGGCTAGACCTCAAGAAGAAAAGGTGGCTCAGCAGCATCTTCCGCTACGTGGGACTCGACCCCGGGAAGCTGCCGCCGCTGGTGCGCTCTATTGACCAGGTTGGCACACTGTCAGAAGAAGCAGCGAGCGCATGCGGACTATTACAAGGCACACCTGTCATCGCTGGCGCGGGCGACGCGCCCTGTGCTGCCGTCGGTTCAGGGGCAGTAGGTGAGAGCGAGGGGCATGTCTATCTGGGCACATCGGGCTGGGTGGGCGTGGTAACAGGGCGCACGCCGAAAGGCAAATGCGGTGCAGCAACAATTCATTCGGCAGACCCGAGTAAGGCGTTCCTCTTCGCGGAGACCGAGACCGCCTGCGCCTGCATCCAGTGGATGGCCGACCAGCTTTACCAGTCTGAGAAGACGAGGGTTCCCGACATACACGCCTTTATGGACGAGAAGGCCGCTCAGATTCCACCCGGAGCCGGTTCTCTTATTTTCACACCGTGGATGTACGGCGAGCGAGCGCCCATCAGCGACTGCAATGTCCGCGCTGGCTTCCTGAACCTGAGCGCTGAGCATACTCGCGACCATATGCTGCGCGCGGTCTATGAAGGAGTAGCTTACAATATCAGATGGATAGTAGAGATCGTGGAGAGGGAGTTCAAGTTCCCTCTTCCCCATCTAAGGGTTATCGGCGGAGGGGCACGAGGCAGCATATTGATGCAGATTCTGGCGGATTTAACCCAGAGAAAGGTGGAGACCGTACGCTATCCGGTGGAGGCAGGGGCAATCGGCGCAGCGCTAGTGGCGGCGGTGGGACTCGGAGTTTATCCTGACTTCGAGGCTCTGAAGAAGGTGGTGAAGGTAGAAAAGACATTTGAACCCCAAAAAGAGAACAGCGAGATTTACGACTCGCTTTTTCATTCCTACCAAGAGGCTTACCAGAGCCTTCGCGGTTTCTATAAAAGGCTCAATGAACGGAGGTCGTCTCAACAACAATCCTGCAAGGAGGTGTGTGGATGAATACCGAGGAAATCCTGAGCCTGCCCTCAGCGCTGCCTGACGGAGTGGACTACGATGAATATCTCATCGCTACCTATCTGGCGTCATTCTCGGCGTTGCTGCCCATTCCGTTGCTGGCTGAGGCGCTTGCAATCGAGCAAAGCACAGGCACCTGGGTGGCAGTTCCTGGCGAGACGCCCGAGGTGCGGCGCCAGCATATCGCAAAAGTAATCGGTGTGTACGAGCTGCCGGATTACGAGTTCGAGGTGCCTTCGAACCTGGAAATGAGGAACTGGATTATTCAGGTAGCCTATCCCGAGGTAAACATCGGCGAGCAGATACCGATGCTGCTGACCACCGTGGTGGGCAATATATCCATGGGCGGCAATATAAAGCTGCTGGATGTGCGATTCCCCAAGAAATTTGTGGCTGGTTTCAAAGGGCCGAAATTCGGTATCAAGGGTATCAGGAAAATCCTGGGGGTTCAGAAACGTCCCCTGCTTAACAACATGATAAAGCCCTGCACAGGATACACGCTGGAGGTGGGGGCCGAGCTCTTCCGCAAGGCTGCTCTGGGCGGATGCGACATCATAAAAGACGATGAGCTAATCGCTGATGCATCGTTCAACTCTGCGCAGGGTCGTGTCAAGCGATATATGGAGATTGAGAAGCAAGTGTATGAGGAGAGGGGAGAGCACACGCTTTACACCGTAAACATAACCGACAAAGTGCCCAAGATTTTCGAGAATGCCAAGCGCGCGGTTGAATTGGGGTGCAACGGCCTGATGATAAACTACCTCGCTGTGGGACTGGCAGTGATGCAGGCTATAGCGGAGGACCCGAAGATAAATGTCCCTATTCTGGCTCACATGGATGTCGCTGGCGCCATGTATATGTCGCCTCTGCACGGCATGAGCTCTCACCTTGTCCTGGGGAAGCTGCCCCGGCTTGCCGGCGCAGACGTTGTGGTCATACCTGCGCCCTACGGGAAGGCTCCGGTCATACCCGAAAAGTTCCGCAATGTGGCTAAGAACCTGAGCTTCCCCCTGTACCATCTCAAGCCCACCTTCCCCATGCCATC
>CAYHAX010000279.1:0-9111 GCA_964354695.1 uncultured Dehalococcoidia bacterium | reverse complement strand
ATAATTATTCACCTACCTCAATCAGATAACCGAGTAAAAACCGATGAAAGCGCAACATTTACACGACTGGCAGATGACGCCAGACCAGGCTAAAAGAGTACAGCGCGAGCTGACGCCTATGGTCTCCAGAAAAAACGAGGTGAATGCTGTACGGCTGGTCGCTGGAATGGATATCTCTGCTCCAAATGACGCCGGGTTCGCTCGAGCAGCAGTGGTTGTACTAAACTATCCAGAGCTCGCGCCAATAGAAAACAAGGTGATAACACAAAAAGTCACATTCCCTTACGTGCCGGGGCTGCTCTCATTCAGGGAATCGCCTTTGATACTGGCTGTCTGCGAGGAGTTAGAGCACACACCCGATTTGATTTTAGTGGATGGACAGGGGATAGCTCATCCCAGACGTTTGGGGCTGGCATCACATCTCGGGCTGCTCTGGGACAAACCTACGATAGGCTGTGCGAAATCAAGGCTCTGCGGCGAGCACAAGCCAGTGCCCCAAGAACAAGGCTCCTACACCGAATTGGTTGACCACGGTGAAGTGGTGGGCGCCGCTCTTCGCACCAAAGGCGGTGCAGCCCCGCTATACATTTCTATAGGGCACAAAGTAGACCTCGAGTCTGCCATTGCCTGGGTGCTTCGCTGCTGCCATAATCAGCGCCTGCCCGAGCCGACAAGGCTAGCGCACCTGGCTGCCAGCAGCCAGGTTGAAGCTGCACGACCTGTAGAATCCAAGCTAACGATATAGAACCATAAACAATACACAGAGGTGGAAATGGAAGAGCTTAAGCTAAAACTGGATGAACTCAAGGGGCGCATCTCCAACATACTGGTGCGTCTTTGACGTAGCCAGCAAAGAAAAACAAATCGCCCAACTTGAACAGGAGACCGCCCAGGCTGATTTCTGGCAGGACCGGAAAAAGGCGCAGGAGACCATGCGCCAAGTGTCCCAACTTAAGGCGACTGTCACCACCTGGCGCACACTGGAGCAAAGCGTCGCTGACCTAGCCGCTCTGGTTGATATATCTGTTGCCGAAAAAGACAGCTCCCTGGAAGAAGAAATCCCCGCCGAAATAGATAAAATCGAACATCGCCTCGAAGAGTTGGAATTTGAACTCCATCTCGGTGGCGAATACGACCACAGCGGAGCCATGCTGGGGATACACGCTGGTGCCGGCGGCACAGAATCACAGGATTGGGCTCAGATGCTGCTCAGAATGTACCTGCGCTGGGCAGAACGGCGA
Organism: uncultured Dehalococcoidia bacterium; assembly: GCA_964354695.1. GTDB lineage: Bacteria > Chloroflexota > Dehalococcoidia > SZUA-161 > SZUA-161 > CAYHAX01. Next base: position 7,870 of record CAYHAX010000279.1, on the reverse strand, counting down.
GGTTATGCTTCCGAAATCATCGAAAGCTCTGCGGGGGAGGAAGCAGGTATAAAGAGCGTTCTTATAGAAGTAAAAGGTGAATACGCTTATGGATACCTTAAGGGGGAACGCGGGGTACACAGGCTTGTTCGCATCTCTCCTTTCGACGCCTCCCACAGCCGCCATACATCATTTGCCCTCGTAGAGGTCATGCCCGCGGGAGAAAGCAGCGTGGATGTAAATATAAGCACCGACGATATAAAGGTAGACGTTTTTCGTTCCAGCGGCCCCGGCGGACAGCATATGCAAAAGACCAGCAGCGCCGTTCGCATCACACACCTGCCCACAGGTATAGTGGTCACTTGTCAAAACGAGCGCTCCCAGCTTCGTAATAAGGAGACAGCCATGCGAGTCCTGCGCTCAAGGCTGCTCGAACTGGAACTGGAGAAAAAAGCCGACGAACAGGCTAGACTTAAAGGAGAACACATCACCGCAGAATGGGGCAACCAGATACGAAGCTACGTGCTTCATCCCTATAAAATGGTTAAAGACCATCGCACCGGCTACGAGACCAGTAACGCTGCAGCCGTGCTTGAGGGCGACCTCGACGAACTGCTCAAAGCATATCTCAGGTCAACAGTGGAGGGTTAATGAGAAAGCTTACTTCTTTATTTCTGGTCTTTTTTCTTGCTGCAATTTCTGCTGCCCCTATCACCGCGCAGGCGCAGGAGGCGATCTCTGCGTCCTATAACACAGATGTCGAATTTCCTACAGCATTAACCTTTTCTCTGAACGCAGAAAGTAACGCTGCTATCACACAAATCGTCCTGAACTACAAGATAGACAAGATAACTACTGTAACATCGATAAGCGAGGTCGATCTCCAGTTCAACGCCGCACCCAAGGTGAACACAAGCTGGGCCTGGGATATGCCGAATGCCAGCCTGCCACCAGGAGCAGAGATTGAATATAGCTGGAGGATAGAAGACGCCGCTGGCCATGAGCTTGAAACCCCGTGGGAAAGCGTCCGATTCGAGGATAACCGCTATCGCTGGAAGAGCCTGACAAAAGGCAAGGTATCCCTGTTTTGGTACAAGGGTGACCAGTCCTTCGCTCAGGAATTAATGGACGCCGCCAAAGAAGCACTGGATAAACTGGCTCAGGATACCGGTGCCGACCTAGAGCAGTCAGTGAGAATATATGTCTACGCCAGCAAAGAAGATATGCTTGGTGCACTGGCATATCCCCAGCAATGGACCGGTGGCCTCACCTTTCCCGAATACGGCATTATAGTCATTGGGATAGCCACAAAAGAGCTGACATGGGGCAGAAGAGCTGTAGCTCACGAAATGGCGCACTTGGTGACATACCAGATGACCTTTAATCCCTACAGCGACATACCGACCTGGCTTAGCGAAGGGCTCTCTATGTACGCCGAAGGCGACCTGGAACCGACTTTTAGCTATTTGCTCGATAATGCGATCTCCGAGGATAAGCTCATATCGGTTCAAACATTATCAAGCAACTTCCCAACCAACGTCGAGGAAACGAGGCTCTCCTATGCCGAGAGCTACAGCCTCGTTAAATTCCTCATCACAAACTATGGCCGTGAGAAAATACTGAGTTTATTGGGCATCTTCAAGCAGGGCTCAACCTACGACAGTGCCCTGGAGGGAGTTTACGGCTTCGATACCTCAGTCCTCAATAACCTTTGGAGGCTAAGTTTAGGGCTAGAACCTCGGCATGTAACCCCCACTCCTCAGCCCACACCCAAGACAAACTTCTTCGGCTGCCGAGAGGCTTCCGCCGAAACTGCACACGATAGCATGACAAGCCTTGGAGCACTGGGTATATTACTGCTGCCTGCGGTCGGAGAGGTTATTCGAGTTAGAGAACGGCGAGGCAGAAAATGAAAAGGAAACTACAATTACTGCTGCTTTTTGTTGCTTGCATCTCGATTGTGCTGTCCCTGCTTGGCAGCGGGTGTGCATCAAATCAAGATACTCTCACCCTCTTTGGCAGTAGCCCGTCAACTCTTGACCCCGCCATGGCGCAGGACCTTGAGTCTCTGGAATACATAGTCGAGGTCTTCAGCGGGCTGGTTTACTTCAACCCCGATCTCAAACTAATACCAGACATCGCCGAAAGATGGGATAAGAGCAACGATGGTACAATCTACACCTTCCACCTGCGTCAAGGGGTAAAGTTTCACAGCGGGAAAGAAGTTACTGCTAGTGACTTCAAATATTCCTTGGAACGAGCCTGCGACCCCGCAACAGGGTCACAGACCGCAGAGACCTACCTCAGCGACATATTCGGCGTAAAAGAGAAGCTCCAAGGCACGGCAAATGAAATCAGCGGGGTCAAAATAATCGATGACTATGCCCTGCAAATCACCATCGACGCCCCCAAAGAATACTTTCTATCCAAGCTCAGCTATCCCACAGCCTTTGTCGTTGACAAGGCTAATGTAGAATCAGGCGAAGGCTGGTGGAAAAAGCCCAACGGCACAGGGCCATTCAAGCTCAAGGAATGGCAGGGAGGCAACCTCATAACCCTGGAGAGAAACGACCTCTACTACTTGGAGGCAGCCAAGGTGAAGCAGGTTGTCTTCCGCCTCTCAGGAGTACCTATGATGATGTACGAGGATAACAAGATCGATGTCACCGATGTATACCTTGGAGATATCGAGAGGGTGCTCGACCCATCCAACCCCTTGAATAAGGAGCTTTCCATAACCCCGGGATTCAGCCTGTATTACATCGGCTTTAACTCGGCCAAGCCACCTTTTGATGATGCCAAGATAAGACAGGCATTCTCCTACGCTATAGACAAAGACAAGATAATAGACCTCGTGCTTAAAGGTGTAGGAAAGAAAGCTGAGGGCATATTGCCCCCAGGCATGTCCGGCTACAATAAAGACGTTCAAGGGCTAGACTTCAATGTAGAGCAAGCGAAGCAATTGATTTCAGAATCGAGATACAGTAATGTCTCCAACTTACCCCCTATCACTCTTACCACTGCCGGGATGGGCACTGTCTCAAACATAGAAGCAGCCTTGGTTGATATGTGGCAACATAACCTGGGAGTGAATGTAGAGGTTAGGCAACTTGCACCTGATAGATATTTCTCTGTCATCATGGATAAGAAGAACGAGATGTTCACCTACAATTGGGGAGCTGATTACCCTGACCCACAAAACTTCCTCGATATCCTGTTTCACAGCGGGACTAAAAACAATGTGGGAGAATACTACAACTCCAAGGTAGATGCCTTACTAGAAGAGGCCAGAGTAGAACAAGACACCAACGTTAGAATGGGCCTGTATCAACAAGCAGAGCAGATGATTGTGGAGGATGCAGCTTGCCTGCCGTTATTCTTCAATGTCGGCTACACTCTGGTCAAGCCTTACGTTAAGAACCTGCCACTTACGCCTATGTGGATGCCACGCTTGAGGTACATATCAATCGAACCACACTAGGCCACTGCCTACTTCCCGCCGGTCTGCCGCCAGACGTGATAGATGCGCTGCAGGGCGGTGAAATTAGAGAGCACCGCTATTATCCACAATATCACCAGCATCTGATTGAAAATCAAGCCAATGGCAAGCAGTACGACGCGCTCAGTTCTGGTGAAAATCCCCACCTCATCCTGAAGCCCCAGACTCTCAGCCCTAGCTCGGGCGTAGCTGGTCACCAATGAACCCGTCAGAGCAGCACCTATCAGCAATATATGATGATATGAGCCCTGACTGGCATAGTAGGCTAACAAACCCAAAAACAGCGCCGCGTCGGAGAAGCGATCGAGCGTAGAATCCAGGAAAGCACCGAATTTAGTGCTCCGTCCCGTAGCACGCGCCAGCGCTCCATCGAGAAAATCCAGCGAACCCGAGAGAAGCACCAGGAAACCGCCCAAAAAAAAGCGACCTGTGGACAATACCCAAGCTACAGCTAAAACCGCACAGAAACCGAAAACTGTTAGAGCGTTAGGGCTTATCCCAGCCTTCGCCAGCAGGATTGCCGGGTATTTGCTAATACGTAACGCCAGGGTGTGACGAACCTTGGCTAGCACAAGAAAGCTCCTTACTAATTGCGCCGGTGCGCTCTTTCAGCAACTTCTCATAAAGGGACATTACCTTTCGGGAGACCGCCTCCCAGCTATAATCCCTGGCTTTAAGCTTGCCCCTCTCCCCCATTCCTTCGCGCATCGACTTATCTCGAAGCAGAGTAAGCAGAGCGCTGGCGAAAGTCTCCTTTTCGCTGGGCTTCACCAAAAAACCCTCGACACCGTGAGTGATAAGCCCGGCGTATCCCGGGATGTCCGAAGCAACTATAGGCTTACCTAAAGCCATCGCCTCCAGCAACACCATGCCGAAGCTCTCCCACCCCGTAGCAGGCGAGCAGAAGATATCAGCAGTCTTGTAATACCGAGGGAGTTCCTCATAAGATACACGGTCAGCGAAAACAACATCCTGAAGCTTGCGCCGCAAGGCAATCCTCTGATACTTTCTGGACAAACGCCCCGCAGGGGTAACCACTATGAGCCGGCTCTGAGGAAACTCTTTCTTCACAAGCTCATAAGCCCCCAGTAGATATTTGAACCCCTTTCTTTTCTCCAGCCTGCCCACGAACAAAATGTTCAGCTTGCCATCGCGGTACTGCTCGAAAGGAAGCGCCTTGTCGGAAAAGTGATTCAGGTCAATGCCATTGGGGATAATCACATAATCACCAGGGAAATACCCGCTTATGAACTCCTTCGCTGCCTTTGAAACCACTATCTTCCCCTTGATCTTTGCCATCCACTTCTTGAGCAGCGGCTTCCAGAGGGTATAACCCCAACTATTGGTACGAGAGGCGTGAAAAGTGCCCACAACAACCTCATCCGAGCAATGGTGGAGCACAGATACCGCTAAGGCTGGCATGAAAGGCTCGTGGATGTGTACAACATCGAACTTCTCCCGCTCCAGCATCTTTTTTATCCTGTCCGAGAAAAGTAACGCTGGCGAGACAGGAGAACGAACTACAGAGCCGCTGACACGTATAGGTACCGGTTTGCCGATAACGATAGCGTTACCGCTTTCGCAGGTCTTCTTGGGGCGAGAGGAAGGGGCAATTATCTTAACCTCATGCCCCATGCGCTTAAAATGCTCCTCAAGTGAGGCAATATGGTTATTTACCCCGCCTGGGTATGCGTAGTCATAGGGTGAAACCAGGGCTATCTTCACGGGTCACTACTTCTGCTTACCTTGCTTCTTCGCTTTGCCGCCTGACTTCTTCGCCGCGCCCTCACCAGCGTTTTCGACGATGAAATCCTCGGTCAACTTCCGAGCATGACTATCAGTAAACTGGACGGGGGGGGACTTCATGAAATAAGAAGAAGGACCAACAAGCGAACCGCTCATGCCTCTGTCGAGGGCAAGCTTACAACACCTGACAGCATCGATAACCACTCCCGCCGAGTTAGGACTGTCCCAAACCTCAAGCTTGAGTTCCAAGTTCAGAGGGACATCCCCAAAAGTGCGCCCCTCCATACGAATATAACACCACTTGCGGTCCAGCAGCCAGGGTACGTAATCGCTGGGACCGATGTGTATATCGTCAGAAGACATTGTGTAGTCCAGTTGAGAGGTCACCGCATCGGTCTTGGAAATCTTTTTTGACTCCAGCCTCTCGCGTTCCAACATGTTATAGAAATCGGTGTTCCCGCCGAAATTCAACTGGTATGTCCTCTCCAGCATAACCCCACGCTCTCGGAACAGCCTGGTTAACACGCGATGCGTGATAGTAGCGCCCACCTGAGACTTAATGTCATCGCCGATAATAGGCAACCCCGCATCTTCAAATCGCTTCTGCCAGTATTTCTCGCGCGCAATAAATACAGGTATGCAGTTAATAAAAGCGCATTTAGCGGTTAGTATCTGCTCCACATACCACTTGGTAGCCATCTCGCTGCCTACAGGCAGATAGCTGATTACAACATCAACCTTCCGCTCCTTAAGAATTCCTACTATATCTACTGTGGAGCCCGGAGCTTTAGTGATAACCTTGGAAAGGTATTTACCCAGCCCATCGTGGGTCATTCCGCGTTCTACTTTTACAGCTATAGAGGGCACATCGCAGAACTTATAGGTGTTGTTCGGCGCAGTGAAAATGGCTTCCGATAAATCTTTGCCCACTTTATTGCGGTCGATATCGAAAGCTGCCACGAAGTTGATATCTCTGATGTGATAGCCACCCAGGTTTGCGTGCATCAATCCGGGGATGAAATCATCCTCAGAAGCATTTCGATAGTAATACACCCCCTGAACCAGAGAGGAGGCACAATTGCCCACACCGATTATAGCCACATTGATCTTGCCCAAGTATCAGTACTCCTTTCTCATCATGCGATTAAGACCAACACCCACCCCCGACACACTTGCCCTGAAGCAAATCTTATGCTATCCTCGATAGCACAAAATGGTTTACGACTTTCACACGCACACTTCTATAAGCGATGGCGCCCTCTCGCCACTAGAACTAGTGCGATGGGCGCTCATCAATGGTTACCATGCTATTGCGATAACTGACCATGTAGGAATCGGTTACCTGGAAAGACTGATTGCCGAGACCGCTGCAGATTGCCTTCTGGCTCAAAATCATTGGAATATAACTGCAATCCCTGGAGTAGAACTCACCCATCTGCCAGCAGCAGCCATCGCCGAGACTGCCAAAAAAGCTAAAGAGATGGGAGCTAAGGTGGTGGTAGTTCACGGCGAAACCACTGCCGAACCTGTTGAGCCAGGCACAAACTTGGCTGCACTTAAATCGCCACATGTCGATATCTTAGCGCACCCAGGGCTATTAACCCTGGAAGAAGCGAAGCTAGCTGCTTCCAATGGCATCTGCTTGGAGCTCACAGCCAGAAAGCAACATTCCACCACCAACAAACATGTTGCCGAAATGGCTCGCCTCGCTGGAGCAAAGCTCATCGTCAACTCGGATGCTCACGATGAATTAGACCTGCTTACCTCTAAACTAGCCTATTCGATTGCCCAAAACGCCTCTCTCACCGAGGCTGAGATTACCAATGCAATCAAAACCAATCCGCAAGCCCTGCTCAAGAAGCTGCTCTCAAGGTAGTACGCAGAACTGCCTCAGCCGCTCTACCCTTTGCCAATCCGGAATACCTTAGTTCCGCACTTACCGCACTTGCCACGCGTTGCCGGCTTGCCGTTCTTTAGCTTCACTTGGGTCGCGTTCTGAATCTCAACCTTTTTCCTGCACTTGAAGCAATATGCTTGCACCTTATCACCTCCTGTTTAGCTGTTTAGACTATACACGTTTGAGAGCAAAAGTCAAGCTTTCCCGCGCTTCCGGAAAACCTTCTCCGGCTTCCAGTAACCGCGCTCTTCATCAAAACGAGTTATAGCTATAAAGGAACCGTCGCTAGAATAAACTCGACGAAGTTTCACGGCAAGGTCTTCTCCAGGTGTCGAAGCCAGAGAGCGTCCGTTCACTATAGACTTTTCACTTTCAGCATCTACAGTTATCGCAGGCAGATGTTTAACAGCCACATCTAAGGGAAGCACAAGCGCAGACCAGTCACCCTGCTTGAATGCCTCTTCAATCCTTGCGATACTAACCGCCTCAGTGATATGAAAAGGATCGCTCTTCAAGCGGACCAAGTTTTTTAAATGAGCTCCACACCCCAATTTTTGACCTATATCATGAGCCAGTGAGCGAATGTAAGTCCCTTTGCTGCACTCCACCTCGATAGCCAGCACTGGCGGCTGCCAATCTAACAACACAATACGATATAGCTCAACACGCCTTGCTTTTCTCGGCACCTCCAACCCAGCTCTAGCCAAGCGGTAAAGAGGCACCCCCTTAATCTTGACTGCACTGTACAT
>CAYHAX010000278.1:0-5499 GCA_964354695.1 uncultured Dehalococcoidia bacterium | reverse complement strand
TTTTAATGTGAGCATCGGCTTGACTTTGATAACTGCCCCTATTATCCCGTGAGCCTTGCTCAGCCGCCCGCCCCTGACCACGTATTTAAGCGTGTCAACCATAATCAGGAGATGAACTTTGGGAACAGCCCGACGTACCAGTTCGGAGACCCGCTCCAGACTTGCCCCGGCTTTAGCCTCACGCGCAGCTTCAAGAACCAGGAGCCCGCAACCCAGAGATAGCGATAGGGAGTCAATCACCTCAACGCGGCATTTCCTGGTGACAAGCTCCTTGCCAAGTATAGCCGAATTATAGGTGCCGCTCTCCTTAGAGGTAAGGTGTATCGAGACTATCTCGTCTGTTTGCTCAGCCAGCCTGTTGTAGACATCTGCGAAGTCCTTGGGGGTAGGCACCGAGGTCGTGGGGTGAATCGAGTCATGAGTCAGCTTGTAGTAGAACTCATCATCGTTAATATCCACTCTATCGCGATAAGATTTATCTCCGAACACTGTGTATACCGGGACTACGGTGATGTCAAGCTCCTTCATCAGATGGGGCGGGACATCGCACGTACTGTCGGTCACTATTTTCACCATAATAAACCTCTCTGTCTCTGAGTGCTGCAACGGGAATCGGGCACAGTACGCTGTGCCCCTACAGGTCAACAATCAATCTCTGTACTATATTTATCATCGTCTGGCAACACCTCGGTATCCGCTGTACTCCGTCAGGCGAGCCAGGGCTTTAGTTGCCCTCTCCAGCGTGGGATAGGGAAGAATGTAACTCTCGCGAAGCTTCCCCCAGACCACGCTATCCTTTATGGGAGGGCTGACCATGTTAGCCAGGACTACAGGCTTCTGGCGTTCCTTCATAAGCTCAAGCATCCGCTTTATGTCCACCAGTTCTTCCCTTCGGGAGGCGTCCAGATGGCGGGCACATTTATCCTTCACCACCGGCAGGATGTTCATCAGTCCAGTCAAGCCGCCCACCATGCCGACGCCATCGATGACCAGGAGCGCGTCCACATTCGCATCGTCCAGGAGCGCCCAGATGCAGGGATAGACAATGTGGGTGCCGCCGGGGTCGACCGGGTTGCCGTGAGACCACCTGCTCGCAAGAAAGGAGTCCAGCTTCTCCAGGGTAGCAGGCGTCAGCCTCGCCAGTTCCAGCCCCTGCTCCACCAGGGCGTCTGTGGCGATAACCCCCAGCCCCCCACCCATGGTCAACACCCCCACCCTCCTGCCCCGGGGCAAGGGCTGCCCCAGTAAGGCCACGCCGGTATCCACCAGTTCGCCAATCTCGCCCACCCTTATCACGCCAGCCTGCTTGAACGCGGCATCGGAGATAACCTCCGACCCTGCAAGCGCTGCGGTGTGCGAGCGGGCTGCCCTGGCCCCGTCCCCGGTGCGCCCTGCCTTCAAGACGACGAACGGCTTCTTTTGGGTAACCTCGGATGCCAGCTTCAAGAAACGCTTGCCTTCCCTGAGACCTTCTATGTAACCCAGGATTACCCTGGTTTTATCGTCATCCGCCAGATACTCCAGGAAGTCCTCGTAGTGCAAATCGGCTTCGTTCCCGCTGTTTATGTACTTACCGTAGCCCAGGCCCATCGTCCAGCCCATGTTGAGCATGGAGAGTCCCGAGTTGCCGCTTTGCGAGAGTATGGTCACAGCCCCCTTTCTCACCGGCATGGCGAAGGGGAGTGTAAAGAGGTCAGTCGCAGTATCGAAGTGACCCATGCAGTTAGGACCTACGATGCGGATGCCGCCCCTCCGGGCTATTTCAGTAACCTCGCGCTCTATCCTTGCTCCTTCCCCGCTGGACTCGGCGAAGCCACCAGTGATGATGATGGCGAACTTGACCCCCTTGTATACACAATCCTCCATCGCCGCGGGTACATCAGGAACAGGGGTAACTATCACGACGACGTCCACAGGTCGGGGCACATCCCTAAGGCTCCTGAAAGCCTTTATCCCCACCACCTCGCCCCCGTTTTTGCTCACAGCATAGACCTCCCTGCTTCCCTTTGCCAGCAGGTGGCTGAGGATGCCGAAACCCCACTTGCCCGGAGTATTGGATGCCCCTATCACAGCCACCGACCCCGGATTGAACAGCAGGTCGAGGTTATTGTTAAGGTCCATAGCTCGAATCTCAATTCTTAAGGGCAGGTTGGAGTATCTGCTCCAACCTGCCCTGATCAATCAACCCCCCCAAAGAAATCCTAAATCCCAATTTCTAAATTCTAAACAATCCGGAGGCTATCAGCCTTCAGTCTACTCAACTTGACTGACAGACGAATAACCTTTAAGGATTTTGAGTTTAGAATCTATTTAGAAACTCCGAGGGATTCGCTATACTCCGCCAGGCGAGCCAGCGCCTTGGCTGCCCTGTCCGGCATGGGATACGGCGTTAGATAACTACCCAAGAGCTTCTTGTAGAGCTCGCTGTCCTTAACCTCGCTGTTTACCCAAGCCGAGAGGATAACCGGCTTCTGATATCGCTTCATTAGTTCTATGGTAACGTCCAGATTTCTCAGGGATTCCTCCTCGATGGCTTTTAGCAACTGCTCCAAGCTGGTCAGGTTATTCCGCTCCCAGGGAGGTGTGCTCATGAAAGCAGAGAAGCCTGCGGCTGACCAAACGGCACATGCAATCACTACTGCGTCTATGTTCTCATCCTCCATAAGCGGCAGAAGACAGGGATAGCTGAGGTCCCCACTGGCGTCGACCGGGTTCCCGCGTGACCATCTTTCCGAAAGAACAGAGCCCAGCTTTTTCAGGGTTTTTCCAGAGAGAGGCGGCACTTCCAGTCCGTGCTTTTTCAGGGCGTCAGCGACGACAACTCCCAGCCCACCCCCCACCGTCAAAACCGCCACCCCCCTGCCCCTAGGCAAGGGCTGACCCAGCAGAACCAGGGCTGTTTCCACCATCTCGCCGACCTCCTCCACGCGTATCACCCCAGCTTGCTTGAACGCTGCGTCCGAGATTGTGTCGTCCCCCGAGAGGGCTGCGGTGTGCGACCTGGCTGCCTTTGCACCGCCTTCCGTGCGCCCCACCTTCATGATTACGATGGGCTTCTTTTTCGAAATCTCCTTCGCCAGCCTCAGGAAACGCCTGCCCTCCCTGAGACCCTCTAAATATCCCAATATAACCTTCGTCTCCTCATCCTGCCCCAGATACTCCAGATAGTCCTCGAAATGCAAATCAGCCTCGTTGCCGCTGCTAATGTACTTGCTGAAGCCCAGCCCCATTTCGCCTCCCATAGCTAGAACGGTGAGCCCTAAATTACCGCTCTGCGTAACAAATGATACGGGCCCCTGTTTCAAAGGCGGGCAATAGGTTGCAGTGAAGAGGTCGGAATGAGTATTGAAGTGTCCGGCGCAGTTGGGTCCGATGAAGCGTATCCCGCCGCGACGGGCTATCTCCACAACCTTCTGCTCCGACTTCGCCCCCTCGCCGCCAGTCTCTGCGAACCCACCGGAGATGATGAGGGCGGTTTTGACACCCTTACGGACGCAGTCCTCCATGGCAGCGGGAAGGGCTTCGGAGGCGACGGTTATCACGGCGAAGTCCACATGTCCCGGAACATCAGCCAGACCGGGATAGGCTTTAACCCCGAGCACATCGGCTCTGTTCTTGTTTATGGGATAGACATTCCGTTCGCCTCGGGTCAGGAGCAGCTTGAGGATGTCGCAGCCCCACTTGCCGGGGATGTTAGATGCTCCGATGACTGCCACCGAACGGGGTTTGAAGAGATAATCCAGATGCTGGATAAGATTCATGACCTGTTTAGTTCTCACCAAATTCCCTAAAATGATACATGAAGGCGAGATAGATTGCAATGTTGCTACAGGAATGTGGCCTTATGAATAGCTTTACAGAGAGAAGAATGAGCGGGTGTTATGAAAAGATCCCGTTTCGGAAAATCCCCAGAGCAGTTCGGGTCTTGCCTATTGCACAATTCGTCAAAATGTTGCCTCAGTATTCACGAGCATAAACCGTTGGGAAGGATAGCCCTCTAGATGGGAGAAAAAGGCAAAGAGGAAAACCCTAAAACGGGGTACACCTCAAAAGAGCATGACCTCGCATTTTGAGTGAGCTTGACAAAGGGGACTCGGCTACCTAAAGTTATATTACTGATCTGTGCTACCACCTGATAATGCGAAGGTAAACTATGGCAGACATTATTGAGGGTAGAAACCCGGTACTTGAGACGCTGAAGTCCGGCCGTCCCATAAATCGAATATTGCTTGCCCGTGATATCGGACGGCATGGCGCAATTGCCGAAGTATTACACCTTTCTCAGGCCAGGGGTATACCCGTTCAATACGTAGCAAGACGTGTTATCGATGAGTCGAGCACAACTTCTGCTCACCAAGGGATCATTGCTTACGCCGCAGTTAAGGAATATGTCGCCTTAGAGAATTTGCTCATTATCTCTAAGGAAAGGAATGAACCGCCCCTTTATTGTATCCTTGATGGTATTGAAGACCCGCAGAATCTGGGGGCAATTCTAAGGACCGCCGAGGCGAGCGGTATTCACGGTGTAATAATCCGCTCAAGAAGGGCTGTGGGGCTCACCGCTGCTGTGGCTAAGGCATCTGCTGGTGCTGTGGAGTATGTGCCGGTGGCGCGGGTATCCAACATCTCCCAGGCCGTGGTGACCCTGAAAAGGAGTGACGTCTGGGTTGTTGGCATAGACCCCACCGGCAAAATCGACTATAGCCAAGTGGATTTCAGACTGGCAACAGCGATTGTCATAGGTGGCGAGGGCAAAGGACTATCGGATTTGGTCAAAAAAAGGTGCGATTCTGTGGCGTCTATCCCGATGCGAGGGAAAATCACCTCACTTAATGCCTCTATTGCTGCGGCGCTGGTAATGTACGAAGCCTTCAAACAAAGAAGCCAGTAGTTTTCGTTGCCTCATTCCCAGCTATTAGCACCCTCGGGTAACAATCAGCCAGAAAGTGCAGCATGAGCAGCATAGCATTCCAATGTTGCTCCATGTTTCCTTCAAAAGCAAGTGTTTTAAAGACACTATCAATCCCCAAGCACTAATCCAGCACATAGTAACGGGCGACCCGTCGTGTCACCTCTACCTCCTTCGGTAACACTAATTTTGACGCAACTACCTCACTTTCGGTAACTTTTATTATGAGTCAATGCGCGTTATTGCTTTTTGATGCGGATAAGTGTAATCTTAGGGGTAATTTCAACCGCGGCACAGAAAATGGAGCGAAGCTAAGTTTGAAGATACTTCTTGTCTATCCCCGGTACCCGGATACCTTCTGGAGTTTCAGACATGCGCTGAGCATTGTCTCAAAGAAGGCGGCTTTCCCGCCTCTGGGTTTGCTCACTGTGGCAGCGATGCTTCCCCAGGAGTGGGACAAGAAACTGGTGGATATGAATGCAGCCACCCTGACCGACAAGGACATCAAGTGGGCCGACTATGTGTTCATCAGCGCCATGGTGGTGCAAAGAGACTCGACGAGAGAGGTTATCAAAAGGTGTAAGAAGCTC
>CAYHAX010000277.1:0-8392 GCA_964354695.1 uncultured Dehalococcoidia bacterium | reverse complement strand
ATTAGAGTGTAGACGTCAATAGCCTCAACCTGGTTCTTTATGCCACGGAAGTGACTTTCCAGAATCTCGATCACCTGTTCGCCGACCTTCTGTTTCTCCTGTTTGTATCTTTCTCGATCGTCATTGTAGAGTTGTTTCCAGTGAGCATAGCTGGCCGGAAGCTCAACTCTGACTGTGCCCTTTCCCGACGGGGCCATGCTTTTGTCGAAACCATATAGCTGCGCCTCTATACTCTCATATTTGTGACTAGCCATTGTCACAGGCTGGTCAAGAAGTAATACCAACGATGAAGGCTCGCCGGATAGGTCCCGGTTAATCCCCAGACAAACATTTACAGCAAAGGGGGCTTCGTCCGAGTTCGCAGCACAGTATCCGCGCACGGTCTCGTTCATGTACTTGCCATCGAGCATATCGAGAATCGTCTTGCGCCCGTCTGCGTTCGAAATGATAATGTCCACCCTGTGCTCGCTTCCGTCAGCGAGCTTGATGCCCACCGCTTTATCGTTCTCAACCAGGATTTTTTCGACCCTACTGCGGGAGTGCACTTTTCCCCCTAAAGCCAGATAACGCATCTCAATAGACTTGGCAAATTCGGCTGCCCCGCCCACCGGCCACTGGATGTCACCGTTCAATCCGCCGGCATGCCTCATAAAATGGAACATGAGAGGGGCATCCGGATTGGAATATATGAGCTCGGCAAATGCTCTCCTGAGAAACGGATCGGAGAAGCGCTCGGCATAAGTACGCATGTTCATCTTGAGCCATTTTCGCATCGAAAGCATCGCAGGGAGTACCGTGAGCATTTTCCAGAACGAACCGCTGTCCATCGCATCGCTGATTTTGTCATTGGAGAATACCTTGATAGCTCCGATATACTGTTCAATCATCCTGGAATCTGCCGGAGACAACTTGAGCAGGGTTTCTTTCAGCTTCTCGAGGTCATAATAATCCAAGAACATTTTGCCGTCCGGCGAGGCGACAGCCGTGCACGCTTCGAGGGTTACCAGTTCCCGAGGTAATGCGCCGAGCTCGTGCCACATCCGGTACACTCTGGAACCCGGTTTGCAGCCGAAGAAATGGTGAATGCAAGAGTCGAAAGTATAGCCCTTGCGCTTCCACGATGTACATTGCCCGCCCGGTTTGATATGCATCTCAAAAATCTGAGTTTCGTAACCATTCATCTGACCGTATATGCCGGCAGCGAGACCGCCCATACCGGCTCCGATAATGATTATTGACTTAGCCATAAGTTGCTCTCCTGGATTTCATGTTTTGCCGACCATTATCCCTTATTCAATTTGGTGGCAAGCTCCCTGGCATACCCTTTTGCCCGTTCGATTTCGCCGTCTTGAAGCGGTCCCTTCCACCCCAACACAACGGCTTTCAGAACCGGCAGCGCCTGGTTCAACTTCTTCTCTGTAAGCTTTTTAGCAATCTTTTCAGCTGCGCTCCATTCCTTATTCTGAATGCGTGATTGCTCGATGTTCTCAGGATTCTCGGTGTCGAAGGCCGCAAAAGGCTTGTTGGCCCATTCCTCACCCTTTACTTTGCCCAGGAAACGTTTGACCGTAAAACTCATTGTACCCATCCTAGTTGGAGAGCCGAGAACGAGAAAGTCGTAATCCTTTGCGCTTAACCTCTTTACTTTTTTCACATAGAAGAGGTCAACTTCTATGCCAGACTCCTTCAGTGTTTCTGAAATAGTTTCTGCGATTTTCCTGGTGTTTCCGTACGAAGTGTCATAGATAACTATGCCCTTCATTTTCACCCCCCTAATTCTGTCCAACCATCTCTTCCACGTTAGTAAAGGCAACGATGAAAACAAGAAAGCTAGCTGCAGCTTCAATATTAAGGCATCGGACTGCTTATTTCAAATAGACGGAAGGCGGTGGCAGACCAGCCTTCGCCACAGACGGCGGGCAACTGCTGGTGTGACGCCCCCAACCTTAACCGCGAGAGTGTTTTTTCATTATGACTCGGGCAAAATTGCGCGCCTTCTTCAGCCGCGCGGCATCCGGCTGGCCTAAAGTTTGTGGACGTTCCTTAGCCCACTCAGCCAGTTTCGGGTCACCGCTGTTCAGCATGAAATCTGCAATAGCCTGGCTCAACTCCCCCCGGCAGTTGAAAAGACCGAGAATGTTAGCGCCGACGGCAGCCGCCTTGCATTTGCCCAGCCATTCCTGCAATTCCGACTGCTCCTCAGGCGAAGCATGCGTTATGAAAAGTGCGATATTCTTGCCCTTTGAGTGCTGTTCCAGGAAGCTCTTTCCTTCTGCTGCCGGCCCGTATGCCTGAATAGGCAACCCTATAAAAGCGAGGTCATAGCCGTTGAGGTTGTTGACCTCGCCCATGGGCTTGATCTCCTTTTTGCCCTTAATCTCCTGGAAAATGGCCTCGGCGACCTTTTTTGTGTTACCCGTCTGAGACATGTAAGTTACGAGAACCTTCATATTTACACCTCCTGTATGAATTCAGTTATTCAAGCTCTTTCGCGCGAGTGCTTCCGCTCGCTGTTTGATGCCGAGCAACATCTTGCGAATCATCAGATATTGGCCGGGGTACATAATGGGGAGTGAAAGCAATAACATCGGCGTCATAGTCAGGCGAGTCCTGACACGTAAAATCAGGCGCGTGTGCTCTTCATTGATTTCGTCAAGCATGAAGCACCATGTGACCTGAGCGCTAGGCTCGTTGATCAGGATGAGGAGAAAGCGTTCGGGCTCAATGGCCTTCACCGGCCAGCTTGGGGGCTTTCCCATGGGGATGATGTCACCCACTTCTAGGTGTTGAAACTCGGGGATTATCCGATTGGCACTCGGAGCATTCAGGATGCCGAGACGCCGGTCTATCCAGTCATAGCTGTACATGCCTCCTCGCCGATACCCCATTTGAATAAGCCAGGGCCAGATATCAGAGGCACTGGCGTTAATGGTCACGGCCCGGGTAGTGACCTGCATGGGCCGCTTCACCTCGTCATCGCCGGGCATCGGACGCGTCGCTTCTTCATTCGTCGCGCCCCATCTGTGCCAGGGTCCACTCATGAGCGGGCTCATTGGCCACCTCCTGCCACGACTTCCCGATCAGTCATGGTGACGTGGGCATCCGCGGGAAACTGTGATGACCGCTTTCCCATGGACCTGACCAGCATTGATGTGTCGCCGCGGACCTTGGCCAAGTCCTGCTCATTGGGACGACCCCTTATGTCTCCCAGCCTCCCCAGCGTGTTCAGATCCCCGCCGTTGTGGAACTCGCCGACTACATACCATTCACCGGCCATGTAAAATCCAATGTGTTCGCGCAGTTGAGCCATGTACTTGTCTGCGGTAGTGGCCTCGTCCAGCCCGGTGTGCGGGCCGGAGTAGGTGCAGAAGACAACTGCCGTCTTGTTCGGCACCCTGGGTGCACAGAGCTTGATATCCCCCCGGGCCCGGTGCAGGTTCAGCTTGTTTTTGATGCAGCGCATCATGGGAGCCGGAGGCAGGAACTCTATTGACGGCGAACCAAGAAAGACCAGGTCATAGTCGTAGAGTTCCTCTGCGGCGGCATCCTGCACCTTCAGAAGCGTTGACTCGACATCCTTTGCCAGAAGTGCCTCATGTATCGCATTGGCAACCTTGCCGGTATTCCCAGTGGCGGAATAGTAGACAACCATGGCTTTCAGATTCTTCTCTTTCCCCGATTCCATCTTGCCTCCTGACCTCTGAACGCTTCGCTCAGATTGAGGGCAGCTATGTGCCTGTGACTCCTGCAGGTTCTTCAGGCTTCAGCGATGCGTGTCGCGTCGTCCCACAGGCTGGGTCTCTTCCCGTACATGACAAAGCGGGTGCGGAAGCTGCACTACGCAACTGATACGAGCGGGTGGCGGCGCCGGCGGCTATGGCCCAGAGGAGCCAACTGCCGTAGAAGAGACCAGGGACCCAGTTCGCAATACCTTCTACCTCTAGGCTGGGATCGCCGGCTATTAACTTGGTTACCAGCGACAAGCAGGCCGCCGGCCCGATCATGGCGACGACGGCGGTGGCGGACCAGCCTGCAGCCAGCAACAGCCGGCGCGGCATCCAGCGCCACGTTGGCACCAACAGCAGGGACAGAGCGGCTGCCAGTAGCCACGGAATGCAGGCCAACCATGGGGCGAAGCCATGGCCGGCCGCGCCAGGCCACATGAGTCCGAGCGTCCCTCCCAGCACCCACAACGTCCGGAGAAACGGGTAGGGCAGCGCCAGCACGAACGCGGCGTAGCCGTACCAGGTAGCCGGGCGGTTGGATGCAGGGGCGGCTGGGCGCACCAGGGCGAGATGCGCGAGCACGACGGCGGCAGCCAGAGCTAACGTCCGAGTCGCCAGCCCCGGCCAGTCGACGCCTGATGGCATCAGGCCTGGAATTAGGCGAAGCAAGTCGAGCGGCAGCCCGTTCGCTGCCCACACCATCAGCAGGAGACCGCTCCAACGCAGCACCCCCTGAAAGCGAAGCCAAAGGGGACGACCATTCCATCGCATGATCCCCGCCGCGGCCAGCCCGGCGGCGGCGAAGGGGAGCCAGTCCGGGGCGAAGCTCTCGGCGTAGGCCGGCTGGTTGTGAACGAGATATTCCATAGCCCTGGCCACCGGCACCGCGGCGCAGAGGGCCAGTGCCATCCACGGCTCGGCCCTGCGGGCCAGTGAGCGGCTACTCTGCGATTCCATTGTCTTTCCTCCCTTCTTTGTTGACACCATCTTTGATCTATCCCTATATTGGCCGTAACCCTCATTGTTCGTCATCTACAAGAAGTTAGATTCTAGGTTAGATTTCAAGGTTAGATGTTGGGTCGAGGAGGTTACGTTGAAGACTTTTTTACATTGAGGAAATAGTTCGAATCACCGGGACGGAGTTAAATCAATTGTTTCAGCAGGGCCCCATCCCTCCGACCTCAGAACCTGTATTTGACTCGGTACCACCTTAACTAAGACGTACCATGCAGTTCCGGTTTTCGGGAAGATGTAAATTCGAGGCCACTTTTCCTCAGGTGAGAGTACCAGACCTTTCCCGGTTAGTTCCCATTGCTCGGTGTGCAGGGCAACCCTATCGTCTTGCTCTAGGTTAAATAAATGATCAGAAGTCCGGGGTACCAGGAGATAGAGGTCCAGTTCAACGGCCTCACAGGGAAACTCGCTGGCCTGCACGCCAGCCAGCCCGACGGTCGCCAAGACAGCAACATGAGCGGTTTTCAGTATCTCTATAGCCCGTTCGCGAGCATAATTGATCATATTATTGACTAATATCCTCCTGAAATGAATATACCAATTCCCCCAAAATAAATCGACCTCGGACTATGCTGCGTTTGAAGCATAATCCCAGGCCGATTAGACGTCATCTATAAAAAGTTACATTTTGGGTTAGATTCTCAGTAGCCCTAGTTCTCGGGCACGGACTACTGCCTCGAGCCGATTGTGGACGTCCAACTTGCCCAGAATATGGTTAATGTGGCTTTTAACAGTTCCGACAGTCACCATAAGTTGGTCTGCTATCTCTTGATTCGAAGCACCGTTGGCCATAAGACGCAATACCTCTAGCTCACGTTCACTCAGATTCTCGAGGGCACCTTTTGCACCTGCAACACCTGTGGTTGAGAGCCCCAGGGTCTCCCGCTGCTTTAAACCTGACCTGGGAGAAGCACCGATAATATTCATAATCTTCGCGACGTAATCTCGGTCGATAATAATGTGGGCGGCTTCTTTGAGTAAACGGTTAAGCGCTGGACCCCGGTCAAAGACGCGTAGACAGCCGGTCGATTTTGCCAACTCAAGTGCGCGTTCTAGGGACTTGAAAGATCCTTGGTCATCACCCAGAGCTTTTCTTGCCTGGGCTTCGGCCTGAGAGAGTTCAATGAGGCGGTATATTAGACCCTGGGCTTCAGCTACCCTTTGCTGCTGTTCAAGGTATGATAGTGTTTCCCCAGCTTTGCCGAGAAGGATTTGGGATTGGACCCAGATAAGGCTGGCCATGTAGTACGCTTGGGCGCCTCCGAACGGCCCCATTCCCCACAGGCGCATATTCTCGCCAACATATGGGGAAAACGCGTGGCACCAACTTTCTGCTTTCAATCTAGTTTGTGGATCCGCTGGAACTGTCCGAATTAGATGCATTAATCGTAACCCCTGCGTGTAGAAAACAATGTCTGGCCATGCGGCCTCGATATCTTCAAGGTATTCAAATGCTTCCTGTTCCCTACCCTGAATTTCACGCAGACGGAAGAGGGCTGTACAGGCCGTCATTCGATAAAAAGGATTATTGGTCCCGCCGATCAACTCCAGACCATGGAGAAGTGCCTGTTCGGCTTCATCTAACCGGTTCTCTTCCAAAAGAATGCAACCCTGTACTACATCCAGACTTCCCACGGCCGGCAATTCTTGCTCAGAATTGGCGATTGCCCGTGCGATGTCCGCTTTTTCCTTGCGGCAGAGTTCCTTGGCGCTCTTTAACTGTCCCTGATAATATTCCAGGCATGCCAGATGGAACATGGCCGCAATCGCCCCGTAGTAGTTCCCTCTGGCCAAAGACATGCTCCGGTATGCTTCCAATTCTTGCTGGGCCATAGGTACATTCTGTGAAGACAAATGGGCATAACCGATGGTAGCTACGGCAAAGGAACGGAAAGGGTCATCCCTGGGCAACAGGTCGAGAATCTTATGGGCAAGAGCAATTTGCTGCTCAGGTTCTATGGCGGGATCCGGGATCAGGCACAAGGAAAGGCGTCCCAGTTCCGCTTGACCTGTTAGCCAGCGGCCCCGGTGCTTGTCGTCCAGAGTGCTTGCTGCTTGTTCAGCCTGGTGAACCCGCTCTTCGATTCGTCCTCGGTTTTCTTTTCGGTAGGAAATCGACAGTGCCCAACCATGTAGGATACAGAGCATAGGGTGAGATCGGAAAATATCCTCCGGAAATCTTTCACACCACTTGCGTAAAATTGAGATTTCACTGAGCATGAACATCTGCGTGCCATGCCGCTCGACGACGCTTGCTGCATAGTTCCAATCCCGTGTTTCAAAAGCGTGAGAGATGGCTTCACGCAACAAATTCTGTGGCGCATACCATTCACTGGCAACACGGTGCAGAAGAGGCACCCGGTCAGGCTCGCTCTGTTCCAATCTTTTGCGAAGAAAATCTCGAAAGAGATGATGGTAACGATACCAGTAACCTTCGTCATCCAGGGGTATCATAAAAAGGTTCGTTTGCTCCAGTTGATGCAGGATAGCATTGCTTCCTGATTGACCACCTAGTACAGCATCACATAGAGGGCCGCACATCCGTTCAAGGACCGATGTAAATAAGAGGAAACGCTGGATTTCTGCCGGTTGGCGCTCGACGGCCTCCTGAAGCATGTATTCGACCAGGTAACGATTACTGCCTCCAAAGCGGGAAATGAAATCAGAGCTGTCTGCCCGCCCCGTCATGGATAATGCTGCCAATTGTAGGCCTGTGATCCATCCTTCGGTACTTGCCTCAATCTCAGCTATCACTCCAGAGGGCAAGCCAAGGCGCATTGTTTCATTCATGAACTGGGCTGCCTCATCCAGTGTAAATCGCAGATCTGCCGCACGAATCTCAGTAATTTGACTTCTGGCTCGTAGACGGGCTAGGGGGAGAGGAGGATCAGAACGACTGCCGATGACTACATTCAAATTCTCCGGAAGATGGTCGAGCAGAAAAGCTAAGGCGCTGTGTATGACCGGAGAAGTGATAAAGTGATAATCATCCAGGACTAGCACGCATTTTTGATCTTTAGTAACTACGGTATTGATGATAGTTGGGAGGATCTTTTCCACGTTAGATTCAGTAGAGGAACGCAACAATCTGGCCGCAGGTGCTAGAGCAGTATCGATTTGCAATGCTTCGCCCAAACCCTCAACCAGGTAGGAACCGAAGAGGTTTGGGTCATTATCCCTCGAATCTAGCGCGTACCATGCGATTGCTGTCCCTGATTGGGCTAATGCCTGGGATAGCTCGACCATGAGCGTGGTCTTACCGTAGCCTGGCGGTGCTGAAACGAGAGTAAGAACTACGCCCGGCTCAGCCATAGCTCTTTCAACCAGTCGCTTGCGACCAATGATACGGAAGCGCAATTTAGGTATACAAAGCTTAGTTTGAATTAGTTGGGAATATCGCTTATCCACCAGATACCACCAAATTCGTCAAATCATTTAAAATTAAAAGGTTTGCTCGTGACACGCGCCCAAATTATGTTAACATATTCAAAGAAATCATTCTAATCCGCGGATCGAAAAACTCGAGCTTGATGGGCACTTTCCTAGCACATTAACAGCACATTTTGTATACTTTACTCCACCAAAGGGGACGATACCTAGAACTCCCCGGTCTTCGCTGGGGAGAGTCTTTTCAATAACCTTCCCATGGTTAC
>CAYHAX010000276.1:0-2466 GCA_964354695.1 uncultured Dehalococcoidia bacterium | reverse complement strand
CCGGGCAGGAGAACATCCTGGTTCTCTTTTGGCTCAATTTGAAGCATCGCTTTGCCGACATCGAGTCCATAGACCGCGCCCAGCACCTCTCTCAAGTTGCCGCTGCCTGTAGAACGGAAGGTGGTGCGACCATCTATGAGCAGGGTGAATCTCACCTCGGGGAAAGCCAGGCTGTACTGGGTAACCAGGTTGCTGATACGTCCGTTCTCGGTAGCGGTGGACTTGAGGAACTTGAGGCGGGCAGGTACGTTGCGGAACAGATTGCGTACAGTGACCGTAGTGCCTACGGGGCAGCCGCGCTTGGCTTTCTCCAGTACAGCGCCATCTTTTATGTTAACAAAAATGCCAGAAAGCTCGTTTTTGCTGCGGGTGACCATAGTTACCTCGGAGACAGCGGCGACAGAGGGCAGAGCCTCGCCCCGGAAGCCGAGGCTGGAGATGCCCTCGAGGTCGTCTGCGGTGGCGACCTTGCTGGTAGCGAAGCGCTCGAAGGCTAAATCCACTTCCTCAGGAGGTATGCCGGCGCCGTTATCTACCACTCTGATGAGGCGCACGCCGCCACCCTGCACCTCGATGGCTAAATGGGTGGCACCGGCATCCAGCGAGTTCTCCACCAGTTCCTTAACCACCGAGGCGGGTCTCTCCACCACCTCGCCGGCGGCAATCTTGGAGGCTACGTCAGGGGATAGGATACGAATGGGCATTTTAGTATAATTTCTAAATCTCCGTCTTAGAAATTACTGCTCTATTAGAAATAATTAGACTAATTCTCCTTAAGAATCTCAAACTCACTTTCATCTAAGGACATGAAACCTTTATGAGCATATATACAAAACCTGTCTATAAGTTTCCAGGCCCTCTGCATTGCCAACAAACGGTCTTCCCCAGACATGTATGGAGTTTCCCCGTGACGTTGTGGAACAGCAAATGCTTGTATTCGCTCTATCCAACTTCGGTCAATACGAAGTGCATTTCGCAAACGTTCCCAGCTTGGCCCATCTTTATCACCATCCTCAGCTTTCTTAAAGCTTTGCCTAATGCTTTCAATCGCTCTATAACAGAAGAACCCTGTATCTAATGATGACCTAATAGCCTCCCGCAGGTCTCCTAGGGCTCGTCTAAGATGTTGTGAGCTGTTCACCACCTCTAAAATCTCATGAAATGCCAAAGGGCGTTCTCTTTGAGCCTCTTCAAGTTCTGGTATGCCGACACCGAATACTATCTGCTTACCGTTAGGTTCTACAACAGACGTAATCTCAATATCATATCCACGACCTGACAGATAACCATAGGCATCAACTAAAGTTCTAACGCTATCTTCTACATAATTTTTCCACGTTGACACGTCTGCATTCGCAGTCTCTGTATTAAGCACAACAGATACTTGCGACGTGCCAATAGAAACGATTGCATCAAAAGATATACCAGCGTCCTTTGCCTCTAGATGAAACGAGGAGGCAGAAATATTAACACTTGCGCGCTCTGGCATCACTTTACCCGTGAATATGTAGGTGGCCATGTAGCTTACCTCAGGCCAATTTCACTACGCATTAGTATAACAGAATCCAACGTTTGTGCCGCCAAGTTCGGCTTCTCCAAAACTGTAGTCGCCTTCAAAATAACAATAGGGCAGCGGCTCTGTCCGCTGCCCAGAAAGGTCGGTGGCAGAGCACCGACCTTCTAGTTTCCAAACAGCACTCTGACTTAGTGGTTCCCAAGTGGATTGCCTAATAGGCTGTGGATGGCAACGATTCTTTCGTCGTGACTGGAGTCACGACGCTACATTTTGGGTAGGGGCACCGCATGCCGTGCCCAGGGCGAGGGCACTTCGCCCCTACATTCTCATACCAAGCTCCCCACGATAAACAACACCGCCACAATTGTCTTTACGAAGGGGCAAAGCTTTATGGGGATAATCGGCGTTCTGGCTCCGGTGAGGGCGGTCCATGCTGCCATGACTATAAGCATGCCTGCGGACGCTCGATACACAATCAGGGAGACATCATTTTGAGAATCACCCAGAACGGTGACGAGCAGGACGAGCAAGCCTATGAAGCACAGCGCCAGCCCTTCGGCAACCCATTCCATGGTGATGATGCGTTTGTTATCCTGGGAAATCGCCCCGAAGCCGTTGACTACATTCCTGGTGGGGACGATATGGGCTATGCCCCAGACGATGAGTACAGCGGAGCCGATGTAGAGCAAGATGTCGTTCAACATAATCATTCCTTTCCAGAGGTATTTGAACAAACCCCCCAATCCCCTGGCAGAGGGGCTTCGCCCCTCTGCACTCCTTATTTGCTTAACGCTCTCTTATATATCCTTTATATCCTTTTCTTGTATTTATATTCGTCCAATTTCAGCAAATCCATCACTTTAACAGGGTCTGCTTTCACAAGATTTCGGCATGCTCTGGATGCTATCCAGTAGGAATTCTCGTCGCCGCTGTTGACCAGCTCTGCGACC
>CAYHAX010000275.1:0-12883 GCA_964354695.1 uncultured Dehalococcoidia bacterium | reverse complement strand
GAGTGGAGGACGTCCTTGATAAAATCAAGGTCGTCGAGTCGCTCCTTATTGCACTCTTTCAAATCCAGAAGGAAGTGCTTCCCCATCGTCCGCATTGCTAGCCACCCTTGATATAAACTTTTTCAATTATAGAAGATGTAGTCGTTTTTCTCAAACAAGCACTTTTCAAAAAGGTTGACTAGGGGTATAATAGCTCGGGTTTGTCTCTTACCTGGTGCGGTTGTGGAGAGGTAGCCTTCTGGCTATCTCCTGTGATTTAATCAGGATTCCGGCTATCTTTAGGGAGGAAGGGGGTTAAAACTATGGCTGCCAAAGCTTATGTGCTGATCGAGACCTCGGTGGGCAAGACTAAGGATGTGGTTCGCGCCCTCGGCAAGCTCAAGGGGATGAATGAAGTGCATGCGGTTACCGGCCCCTACGATGTCATCGCAGTGGTTGAGGGAACTGACCTCACCGCCGTAGGCAACCTGGTCACCAACCACATCCACCCCGTGGGCGGTATAGCCAGGACTGTGACCTGCTTGGCTATCGATGTAAGCTGAAACATCGAAAGCCACAGCGATTTTCAAACAATTTGAGCGGTGAAGAGGAGGTCAAGGGCAAGCTATTAAACTGAAAGGAAGTGATGCATGGATTTCCGATTCACTGAGGAGCAGAATGCCTTTCGCCAGAAAATTAAGGCTTTCCTGGCGAAAGAACTCCCCCCCGACTGGCTGACTGGGGGAGCACCAGAGGATGAAACCGATGAGTGGTGGAGGTTCGTCCAGAAGTTCCTCAAAAAGATGGGGGACAACGGGTGGATATCAGCCACCTGGCCCAAGGAGTACGGCGGCAAGGAACGCCCCTCTTGGGAGGATGCCATACTCGGCGAGGAACTGGGATACTGCAGAGCGCCGGCGCAGGACTACTGGTTCCGCTGGAAGATGATAGCCGCCCTTTTGGTGCACTTCGGCAACGATGAGCAGAAAAAGCGGCACCTGCCTGGGATAGCCAGCGGACAGGTTTACTGGTGTCAGGGATTCAGCGAGCCCGGCGCAGGCTCCGACCTGGGAGGCTGCCAGGTTAAAGCCCAGGACAAAGGGGACTATTTCCTGGTCAACGGGCAGAAGATATGGACTACAGGCGCCCACCGCGCCCACTGGTGCTTCGCGCCGCTGCTCTCCGACCCCGACGCACCCAAGCGCTCTCGCATGCTCAGCATGTTCCTCATCGACATGAAGAGCCCGGGCATCACCGTAAGACGCCTGGAGAGCCTGGAGGGAGCGGCTCACCTCTGCGAAACCTTCTTTGATGATGTCAAGGTGCCCAAGGAGAATATGGTGGGCGAAAGAGGACGAGGCTGGCTCGCCGCCATGGCACTGGTAAACATCGAGAGGTCAGGGCTAGGCTTTGCCTCCATGCCCCAGAAGATTCTGGAGCAACTGGTCGAATACTGCAAAGAGACCAAGGTAAACGGCGTGCCTCTGTCCCAGAACCCCATAATCCGGCACAAGCTCGCTGAGACGGCTATCGAAATAGAGGTCTGCCGCATGCTTGCTTACCGGGTGGCATGGGTGCAGGCTACAAATCAGGACGTAACAAGCGTAGGAGCCATAATCAAATTGTTCGGCAGCGAGTTGATGCAGAGGGTCTCCGCCACGGGGCTGGAGATACTGGGGCTATACTCTCAGCTAGTCCCGGGCTCCAAGTGGCAGAAGCTCGCCGGCAATATCACCAGAGACTACATGTGGAACTTGAGCATCACAATTGCTGGCGGAACCTCTGAGATTCAGCGTATAATAATAGCTACCCAGGGGCTGGGTCTGCCCAGAATGTAATTTTCAACCGTAGAAAGAAAATAGGGGGTAAGAACCGATGGACTTCGCACTAAATGAAGAGCAGGAGATGCTAAGGAACTCCGCCCGTGACTTCCTGACGAAGGAATGCCCCAAGACCCTGATAAGGCAGATGGAAACCGATGATAAGGGCTTCCCCGAAAACCTCTGGAAGGGTATGGCAGACCTGGGCTGGATGGGTCTGGGCTTCCCCGAACAATACAGCGGCTCGGGGATGACTTTCCTCGACCTGGCTATCCTCATCGAGGAGTTGGGGCGGGCGATTGTGCCTTCTCCCTTCCTGCCTACAGTGGTCTACTGCGGGCTGCCCATACTGGCAGCGGGCACGGATGAACAGAAAAAGCAGTTCCTGCCCAAGATAGCCAAGGGCGATATGATTATGACCCTGGCATTGACCGAGCCCAGCGCCAGTTGGGATGCCAGCGGTATCGCCACCAAGGCAGCAGCCGAGGGTGACCACTTCGTCATCAACGGCACTAAGCTCTTCATCCCCGATGCACACATCGCCGACTATATGCTGGTGGTCGCCAGAACCAAGGAAGGCAAAAAGGACGAAGGGATAACCCTCTTCCTGGTGGATGCAAAGAGCCCCGGCGTAAAGCTTACCGCATTGAAAACAATCGGCTCGGGCAAGCAGTTCGAGGTCGTTTTCCACAACGTGAAAGTGCCCAAGAAGAACATCCTGGGCAAGCAGGACCACGGCTGGGCTATCGTCCAGGACATGATGCAGAAAGCCACCCTGGCCCAGTGCGCCTACATGGTGGGAGGCGCCCAGCAGGTGCTGGAGATGACAGTAAGCTACGCCAAAGAGCGCGTCCAGTTCGGCAAACCCATCGGAAGCTTCCAGGCTATCCAGCACAAGTGCGCCAACATGGTCACCGATGTAGACGGAGCCCGCTTCATCACCTACCAGGCGGCATGGAAAATGGCAGAGGGGCTGCCCTGCGTCCTGGAGGTCTCCATGGCGAAGGCATGGGTCAGCGAGGCTTACCGCCGCACCTGCGCGGAAGGACACCAGATTCACGGCGGCATCGGCTTCATAAAAGACCACGACATGCAGCTCTACTACCGCCGCGCCAAGGAAAACGAGCTTGCCTTCGGCGATGCAGACTACCACCGCGAGCTGGTAGCACAGCAGATTGGCTTGTAATTAAATTCGTAGGGGCGACCGGCCGGTCGCCCCTACGCTATCAAACCCGTAGTTGCCCAATTTATTGGGCCTTTTTTGCCTGATAAATCAGGCAACTACATACTATAAACTCAGCACAGGGTAAAAAACATGGACTGCATCTTCTGCAAAATCGCCAACGGCGAAATAAAAGGCAACATCCTCTATCAGGATGATAAGGCTGTTGCCTTCCCCGACATCAACCCCAAAGCCCCCACACACATACTGGTGATACCCCGAAAACACATAGCCTCCATAGCCGACCTGCCCGAGGCGGATGAGGCGCTCATGGGGCACCTGTTCACCATTGCAAACAGGCTGGCGAAGCAACAGGGCATCTCCAGCGACGGCTACCGCCTGGTGGTAAACTGCGGACCCCACGGAGGACAGATGGTCGCCCACCTCCACCTCCATATTCTGGGAGGACGTCAGCTCATGAAGATGGGCTAAAGCCTAAAGTTGCATCTCCTTGAGTTCGGGGCTGACTATCAGCCTGGGCTCGGTCACCGATTGCACGTCCTCTGCGCTGATTCCCGGGGCAACCTCTCTGAGCAGAAGCCCCTTGGGGGTGACCTCGATGACAGCGAGGTCGGTCACAATCAGCTTGACCACACCCAAAGCGGTTATAGGGTAGGCGCACTTCTTGACTATCTTAAACTCCCCCTGGGGAGTGGTGTGCATCATCGCCACAATCACCTTCCTGGCGCCCACAGCCAGATCCATTGAGCCACCTATGTTGCCGATATGCTCCGGGAAGCCGCGCTCAGGATTGTTCCATCCCGCGAGGTCACCTTTCTCCGAGACCTGCAGCGCCCCCAGCACCGCCACATCCATATATCCACCGCGAATCATAGCCATGGACTCGCAATCGGAAAAATAACAAGTCCCGGGCAGCTCCGTCACAGGCTGGCAACTGGCGTTTATCAGGTCCTGGTCAACCTCTCCCTCGCTTGCCAGCGGACCCGTGTTCAGCATACCTATCTCAGCCTGCAACACTATATCCCTGCCCGCGATCCAGTTGGATACCAGAGTGGGTATCCCTATGCCCAGGTTTACGTATGTCCCGTCCTCAAGCTCATTGGATATCCTCAGAGCTATCAACTCCCGAGACAAGCCCTCCAGTTTCTTCTTAGTCTTCCCTGCCACTCTTTCACCCCCTATCAAAGCAACCAGCTCTTAGCTTTCAGTCCACAATTTTACTGACCGCTGAATGCTGATAGCTGAAAGATATTCTCAGTCAATGCTCGGGATATAGTCCTGCCTGTCTACCTTGACCACCCGCTGCACGTAGATGCCGGGTATGTGCACCTTGTCCGGGTCGAGCCCCCCCGTCTCCACCATCTCCTCCACTGAGGCTATGGTTATCCTGGCAGCAGCAGCCATCTCGGGATTATAGTTCCTGGAAGTCTTGCGGCAGACTATGTTCCCCATGCGGTCGCCCCTCCAGGCATAGACAAAGGCATAATCAGGCTTCAGCGCCATCTCCAGCAAATAATCGCGCCCATTGAAGGTGCGTTTCTCCTTCCCCTGCTCCACCACTGTGCCCAGCCCGGTGGGGGTATAGAAAGCAGCAATGCCGGCGCCAGCTGCCCTCAGCTTTTCTATGAAGGTGCCCATGGGGTACACCTCAAGCTCTACCTTCCCAGCGCACACCGCCCTCTCAAAAGGGTTGCTTGCACCTCTGGTCGCAGAACGATAGAAGGGATAGTTGCAAATAGCCCTCTTCACCTGCCCCTGGAGCACCAGCTTGGTCAAATCCTCATTGCCGGGACCCATCTGCTGGCAGATTACGGTGAGATTCTTCGCGCCCTTCCTGGCTAACGCCTGGATGAGATGAACAGGCGTGCCTGCCGTGAAGAAACCACCTATAGCTATAGAGGCGCCATCTGGTATGTCGGCGACAGCCTCATCAACACTGGCATAAACCTTGTCCATAGTACATGCACCGTTTAAGCTTTCTTCTTACAGAGTTCATAGCCCAGGATGGAGAGCGCAGCCTCGAGCCCAGCTTCGAGGCTGGTGTAGGTGTTCAACGTCGAAATATCCTCCACCAGAGGCTCCATAGACTCAGCCATAAGGGTAGATTCGATGCCTACCACCACGCACTGCGCCCCCACCAGCCGCACCATGCGAATCAGCTTCACCAGTTGCACCGCCACATCAGCCTCCCCTGCTATCGCCGCCGAGAGGTCAATCAGAGCAACGCGGGTTTTCAATTCCCTGATGTGCGCTAACAGGCTCTTCTTGAGCCGCTGGAAACGTTCGCTATCCAGGCGTCCCACCACCACAGCCATAGAGATTCCAGGCCAGAGCTCAAACACAGGCGCGCCCAACTCCTCCCACTCCTCCAGCCTGGCTTCCAGCTCCCGGCAACGGTCTTGCATCCCCGTCTCAGCCGCAGTCCAGGGTCTATATGCCTGGAAGAAGCCCACGCCCCCTATATAATTGCCTGCACCATCCTTCAGATGGGCTGCCGAGATGCGCACAGGGACTATCTTCCCCGTCTTGGTCCTGACCCTCGACTCGTGGAGATGAATCACGCCCCCGCTCAAGTAGAGCTTGCGATTGGTATCCCTGGCATCCTTCTCGCTTTCATATGCAGTAACGATAGGCTTCCCCACCAGGTCTCGCATCTCGCACTCCAGCAACTCGCACGCCATCTTGTTGGCAAACGTGATTACGCCCTTGGCGTCCACAGCGAGCACGGCATCGGGACAGCCTTGCAGGAGTCCTTCCAGATAGCCCGAAGGTGTCTTCCCTGTCGTCTTCTCTTTCTCCATGGCATCTCCCCTCCGGAAATTATTGACCGCTTACTACCCCAGTGGCAGCCCAAAGCATACGCCATAGAAGCTAGGAATGTCAATCTGCGAGGTTGCCCCCAAGCCTCCCTACAACGAAGCAGGCTTGGTGACAACCAACTGCAGCCGGTATTCGTCCCTGCCTATCTCTTTCCCGGCCACCGGATACGGAGCCAGGGCGAACTCGATGACGTACTCCCTGAAATCTAATTGCGAAGGTTCATCGGTCAGCCCGGGTTGAGTTAAGGTCAACCTGTGTAATAACTCCATATATGTTATCTCTACAAGGCAGCTAGCCTGCCCCTGCCAGACACAGACAACATTCTTAGCACATCTGCTATCGTTCACCACCTCCAGGAATTTCAGCTTCAACCCCTCGCCCTGTATGGAAACACTCTGCCCTATGGACAGGGAGACCTCCTGTCCCGGATTCGCCACTACCTCCTCGGCTCCCCCGCCACAACCTGCCAGAAACACCGATAGCAGAAGGACAGCCAGCAGACCGAATCTAAACTTCTCCATTTCGCACCTCAGTTCTTTTGCCTCACATTTCCACTTCTACCCATAATACACACGCAGCGGTTAAGAAGTCATAAAACGAAACCCTAAAAGATTAAAAACTCATAACATTCTGAGCCCTCGAATTGCAGAATCCGCCGCAAAAGACTAAAATGGTCTGGAAATACACTAGGAGGCACTGCCGATGAAGGGAATTCCAACCATAGACTGCATGATGGGCTTGCACGAGGGGGGAGAAACCGAGATACTCCGCAAGTGGATTGAGCAGGGTCTGCTCCGGGATGAGGAGAGCAAGGGATACGTTCAGCCCGCCGAGCACCTTTTCAAGGACTCGCGCGATGCCATCCAGAGGGGGGCAATGCTTAAAGATATCATCGCCCTGATGGACGAGGTGGGCGTCGAGAAGGGATTGGTGGGTGTATCCGTGGAGGACGACCACGGACCCAACCTCGACATTATAGAGCAGCACCCCGACAGATTCGCTGGCTACGTTCATCTCAACCCCTACTTCGGGATGGACCATGTGAGGAAGCTGGAGAAACTGGTGAAAAACCACAAAGGCATAAAGGCTGCCTCATGTGCTGCTTTCGAGATACAGCGCCCCTACAACGACAAAATCTACTATCCTGTATACGCCAAATGCGTGGAGCTGGACATCCCCATAATCATTTATGTTGGAATTCCCGGGCCGCGCATCCCCGGAGATTGCCAGAACCCCATGTATTTAGATGAAGTCTGCTGGTTCTTCCCCGAGCTGAAGGTAGTGATGCGCCACGGCGGCATGCCCTGGGAGGCGCTATGCATCAGCCTCATGCTGAAATGGCCCAATCTCTACTACTCCACCTCCGCCATGGTGCCGAAGTGGATACCCAAGGACATCATCTACTTCGCCAACACGAGGGGCAAGGACAAAGTGATGTACGCGGGCTACTACCCGTATATAGACTTCCACACCCTGAAGAACGGCATCGAGGAATTGCCCCTGCGCGACCACATCTGGAGCAAATTCCTCCGCGAGAACGCCATAAAAGTCTTCAAGCTCTAAGACCAGTTGGTATTTAACAACAGGGTGCTAAGGGAAATTATGTAGGGGCTCAGCATGCTGAACCCAAATCCCCCTCCCCGGAGGGAGGGGGATTTTTCAGACAGGGCCTTCGGATTTAGTAGTTAAATTCAGGATTTCTTCCCCGGATATTCCGGATGCTCCGTCAACCACTGAGCCATATTCTCCATAGTCTTGCGGTTGTATTTTTCAACGAACTTCTGAATCCTGCCCTCGAACAAACTGATGGGGAACTTATACTTAACCTTCTCATTGAAATGCAACTTCGTGCTGTTGGGACCCAGCTTCTCCAGCCTTATAATCCCCACCGTTCCCGTCTTGGTGGTATAGGTGTAGCCCACCCCCGGCGTCACATCGTGCACCCTCTCCGTGCTTTTCCCTTTGATGCCCAGAGGCAGCTTGTAGTGCACCTGGCGCACCAGGCCGTTGCCCTTATCATCGCCCTTCTCCACCACGCTGATGCCGGTGACCATCGGCTTAGCGAACTCAGGCCACTTCTCATAGTCCTGCATCGTAGTCCATATCCGTGCCGCAGCATGCGGCATATCTATTGAATAAGAATACTCCTTCATAAGACACTCCTCCCTCTATGGTACAAGAGCCTAACGACCCGACCCATGGTTGTCAAGTTCTGATGAATCGCCTCATTTATCCGCCCGTAGGGGCACGGCATGCCGTGCCCCCCATGTCATTTCTGCGCAGGCAGGAATGCTGATTCGCTACCCTGCACTCAGGTATTCGCTGTATCTCACCAAGTGGGCAAGCACTTTAGCCGATTCCTCCGCCTCGGTATAGAGGTTCAGGTGCCCTTGCTTCAGCCTCAGAGCGACCTTGCCCTCTACTTCGAAGCGCGCAGCCCCCACGGTGAAGAGAACGGGCTTGCGGTGTTTTGTCATGAGGTCAATAGTCGTCTTTATGGCATCAAGCTCAGCCTCCCCCATTTGCTCCCCCAGCTCCTCAGTAGCCTGTTTCATCAATGCCGGCGCCCACGTCGCGTAGCCGGAAGCCATGGCCACACCGCCGATAACCACTATCGCATCGAAATTCTCATCCTCTATCATGGGCCAGAGAGCCTGATAGCTGACGAAGTCCCCCGCAGGGTCGACAGGGTTTCCGCCGGACCACCTTCGCGACATCACAGACTCCAGCTTCTCCATAGTGACTGCTGAAAGCGGAGGCAATTCTAGCCCCTCTTTCCTCAAGGCGTCTGCCGCAATGACTGCCATGCCCCCGCTCATCGAAAGCACTCCCACCCTCCTCCCCCGGGGCAGGGACTGTCCCAGCAGTGCCACAGCCACATCCACCACCTCGTGAAGCTTATCCACCCTGATCACGCCGCATTGCTTGAACACAGAATCCAGCACTGCTTCCGACCCTGCCAGAGCAGAGGAGTGAGACCGCGCTGCTCTCGTCCCCACATCCGTGCGCCCTACCTTCATAATGACGATGGGCTTCTTTTTGGTTATCTCCTTCGCCAGCTCCAGGAATCGCTTCCCTTCCCTGAATCCTTCCACATAGCCCAGGATAACGTCCGTCTTCTCGTCCTGACCCAGATACTCCAGATAGTCCTCAAAGCGCAGGTCTGCCTCGTTTCCGCTGCTGATAAACTTGCTGAACCCCACTCCCATCTGCGCCCCATAATCCAATATAGACTGGCCCGAGTTCCCGCTTTGAGAGACCAGCGCCACACGCCCTGCCTCGATAGGGGGCAGGAAGGGCGCAGTGCAGAAGTTTGCGTAGGGGTTACAGAACCCCAGGCAGTTCGGCCCTATGAAGCGTATTCCGCCCCTCCGCGCGATTTCCAACGCCTCCCGTTGTATTCTTGCGCCTTCTTCGCCTGTCTCGGCAAGCCCGCCCGAGATGACGACGGCGCTCTTAACTCCCTTTCTAACGCAGTCCTCCATAGCAGCGGGTACATCCTGAAACGGCACCGTTATCACAGCGAAATCCACCGGCCCCGGCACCTCAACCACGCTCCTGTAAGCCTTCATCCCCATCACTTCGGGGTCTTTATTATTTATGGCGTAAACCTCCCGTCCCTGCTTATGGCTCAGCACTCGGCTCAGCACGTTGTATCCCCACTTACCAAAACTGTTGGATGCCCCGATTACCGCCACTGCCCTGGGATTGAACAGGTTGTCCAACTGCTCTTTAAGACTCATATTGCTCATGCTTCTCCTCCCGCCTCGGGAACAGGCAGACTTCGATTTCTACAGAGCATACCACATCGGCTCCAGCCATGCCAGCAAGCTGATATCGCCGTAGCTACCCTGTGTTATTCAAATAGTGGGAAGAGGTCACACCATTCCGGGGAGACAGCGTCCCAAGGAGTAAAGCATTGGGAGACTTTTCAAAAGGACTTGACTCTGGGCACTTCAATATACTAAAACGACGAATTGCCGAGTCCGCACGGGCACTTTTATCTTTTTTGAGAGAGAGTAGACTTAACGTCTCTGGATACTATATAATCTCTCCGGATGGGAGGCAGTGCCATGGAACGAACCTTTGAAGCTACAATTGAGAAGCGTGACAAATGGTATGTAGGATGGGTGGAGGCAGTTCCGGGAGCTTTCAGCCAGGGAAGAACAATCAGAGAGGTTCAGGAGAATCTGAAGGAAGCCGTGCAACTAATACTGGAAAGTCAGCGGGAACTGAGAGAAGAGGGAGTAGCCTGTAAAATCGTAAAGAGAAAGATCCAGGTTCAGGTATAGCTTTGTGAAACACCGCGATTTGCTTAATCACCTCAGAAAGGAAGGCTGTATCCTCCACCGTGAGGGAGCCAGGCATTCAGTTTTCCTAAATCCCGAAAACGGACATCTGGCTACTGTTCCTCGCCACCGAGAGATAGAAATCTTCTTGGCCAGGAAGATATGCCGCCAGCTGGATATTTCCGTCCCTAAGACACGGGCTTAATCTTTTCCCACCCGGGAAAGGCAGCAAAGATTTATGTCCTACAAAATGGCTTATAACCGATTGCTCGTCGAAGGCGAAAATATGTCATTCCTGCGCAGGCAGGAATCCAGTAGCACCACGAACAAAATTCCCCTTACGTTTCTCTTCTAATTCCCCTCCCCTGCTCCAAAGCCAAAGCCTAAAACCTGACCTGCAAGGGATATCCCCTGATGCTATGCTGAAGAGAGGCTGATTCGGGGGTGCTC
Organism: uncultured Dehalococcoidia bacterium; assembly: GCA_964354695.1. Lineage (GTDB taxonomy): Bacteria > Chloroflexota > Dehalococcoidia > SZUA-161 > SZUA-161 > CAYHAX01. Next base: position 2,342 of record CAYHAX010000275.1, on the reverse strand, counting down.
CAGAAGCACTCGTATATTGAGCATTAATTGGTCACACAGAGGATCACGAATCAAGAGGCAAGAAAAGCTTCACACAGCGCAGCGCTGGCTTCTTCAATGCCAGTTCCAGCCTGATTTAACAATCCGTCCATACTCATGAACCCGTGGATCATGCCCTTGTATCGTGTGCACTTAACAGAGACGCCTGCCTTTTTTAGCCTTTTCGCGTAAGATTCCCCCTCATCTCTCAACACATCGAACTCAGCTGTAATCACAAGCGCAGGTGGCAGACCACTCAGGTCTGGAGCCAGTAATGGCGATGCACGGTGGTGCAGTCTGTCCTCTTCGCAATTCAGGTAATGACCGCAAAACCATTCCCCATCACCCCTGGTTAAAAAATAGCCATCTGCATAGTTACGGTGTGAGTCAGTGTTAGCTGAGGAAACATCAGTCGCGGGATATATTAGCAGTTGATATGTCAGGGCAGGTCCATCCTGGTCACGCGCCATCATAGCCACTACTGCCGCCAAATTGCCTCCAGCACTGTCCCCGCCAACAGCAATACGAGCAGGATCACCATTAATGCGATGGGCATTGTTGGCAACCCACTGGGTGGCAGCGTATGCATCTTCCACCGCTGCGGGAAATTTGTGTTCCGGGGCAAGTCGATAATCAACAGAAACCACGACACAACAAGCCCCATTTGTGAGGGAGCGGCACAGGTTGTCGTGGGTATCGAGGTCGCAGATAACCCAACCACCTCCGTGGAAAAAGACAAGTGTGGGGAATGGGCCGTCACCTCGAGGTGTGTAGATTCGCACTGGAATTCGCCCTCCCGGACCAGGAATTGTCAGGTTCTCTACGTTTGCAACTACTTCCGGTTCCCCGGAAAGTGCTGACATACCCCTCATCATCTCTCTGGCTTGCGTCGGTGTTAATGTGTGCAATGGTGGTAGATTCATCTGTGCCATTTGCTGCAATAGAGCTTCAGCTTGGGGATCAAGTTGTTTCTTCGTCTTGGATTTGTGCTGTACTTTTCTGGATGCCATTTTGCTTCTCCTCACAACCTTGTATATATTGACGTGGTATATTAGTCGCGTTAGAACTTGGTAGCCTTTTATACCACTAGTATCGGGGCTTGTCAACGTACTTACAATTCTGGTAGAGCACGCTTTTGGCCGTGAAATAGATTACGCCCAGCTAGTTGAGATGTATGGACAAGAACACCTGCAATGGCAGCCGGAATAAGTGCCCCCATTTGGACTATTGAAGAGATTGTGAAACTTTGGACTAAACCTATAATGATAAACATTGGAGGCTGACATATAGCTAAAAACAATGACCTTCCACCTAATGAAGGTGAAATTAAGAGGACTTTTATATTGTCAAAATGACCACATAGATATTATCAAACCTGCAATTTGCCACGACAATAATTTGAGGAATAGAAAAGATGAGGATTGAGAAAAATAATCCATCAGAAGAATATAAGGACTTTTGGGATTGGATTACTCGTTATTGGCACACTATTTTTCTTGTAAGTATGGCGATAGGTTACGTTTATTATCAACTTACTACGGAGGAGAAATAAACCGCTGTAAAAATCACTTAGAAGCTCTTACTGACACTACCGAATAATAGTATCAGTTATAGTTTTAGGCGTATTGGATGCCGAAGTTGTTTTACCTGCAATATTCCAAAAAGTACCGACTCCCTTTGATTGGATTCTTGCTATCGTAGTCGGTATTGTTGAATTAATTGGCTTAGGCATTGAAATAGTAGCATTATTCAATTGAATCGGTTTAAATTCAAAATGATACACTACCGAAGGAGGTTTCCCATGCCGAAGCTGAGCAAACTGGTATCGCCCTGGAAAATTGGCAAGCTGGAGCTCAAAAACCGCATCGTCATGGCGCCCATGACCCCGGTCTGGGCCAACGATGACGAGACCCCCTCCGACATCGAGATCGCCTACTGGGAGGAGCGCGCCCGGGGTGGGGTTAGCCTGATTATCACCGAGGTCAACTCGGTAGACCCTATGCACAGGTATCAGCCGCTCTCCGTCGGCCTGCACAGCGACTTCCAGATTCCGGCACATAAGCGCCTCACTGACGCGGTGCACAAGCACGGCGCTAAGATTTTCCCGCAGATCAGCCACCCCGGCCCCGAGTCCCTGGCCCCGTTCTATATGAACATGCCTGCCGTCGGGCCTTCCGTCAACCGCTCCGAGTCCACAGGGCAAGTCTGCCGCGAGCTGGCAGATGACGAGCTGCCCGCCCTCATCGAGATGTACGGCGATGCCGCCCGCAGGGCCCGAGAGGCTGGCTACGACGGCGTGGAGCTTCACATGGCCCACAACTACA
>CAYHAX010000274.1:0-4782 GCA_964354695.1 uncultured Dehalococcoidia bacterium | reverse complement strand
GGCGATGATATTGGCGAGGGTGGTCTTGCCGCTGCCCGGCGGACCCCAGAGGATGATAGAAGGAAGCTGGTCAGCCTCAATGCTTTTCCTGAGCACCCGCCCTTCGCCCACGATGTGCTCCTGCCCCACGAACTCGCCGAAGTTAGCGGGTCTCATGCGTGCAGCAAGAGGAGCTTCGCGCTGCAACTGCTTCTCGCCAGCTTGGCTGAATAGGTCTAAGCCGCCTTCTTTTTTAGAGTGTTTCACTTCAATTGCCTTTACCAGTCAGCCTAGAACATCTCATCCAATTTATCATAAGTGCGTTCCGAACGCCTTGCTACTTTGCCCACGATTACTAATTTGTCCTTATCGAAAACAGCGTAGATAATGCGCCAGTCGCCAACTCTAATTCTATGGATATTGCGCCTTATCTTTTTGCTTCCTCTGGGTCTGGGATTTTCCCCAAGGCTGCGAATGGCTGGTACTATTCGCTCAAGTTCTTTATCGCTGAGCTTATCCAGTTCACGCTGAGTTGGTTTCGTTACCTCAAGCCGGTACACGCGCTTTCCTCTGGCGCAGGTACTCTTCGAATTCTACTGCTGAGCCCGGGTCAGCGTGGTAGCGGGCAAGCTCTTCCTCCATATCCCTAATATCCTCGATATCCTCACCGTACACAGCATCGATAGCCCGACGAATTAACTCAGCGATGGAGACCTTATGCTCGAAAGCCAATTGTCTGAGTCCCTCGTGGGTTTCTTCCGGAAGATAAATCATGGTCTTCTTCATCTCTTTCTCCCATCAATTCCTTCAGTCACAATTATAACATATATATACTACTATGTCACTATACCAAAGGGCAGTCACGGCTCTTTTTCAGCCCCCTAATCCCCCAGGCTTGAGGGATTCTAAAAATTGGGGGACACCCCTTTGCTGAACGGACTAGAAAATAAAGCCAGAATAGCAGCTTCAATCGACCCCAGTTTGGGGGCGAAGCAGCTATTCGCCCCTACTGCCAGCGCTCTATCCATGTGTGGGCAGACACGTTGGTCTGTCCCTACTTGTACCTTTTGACCTCGAATTTGTAGAGCTTTATGGGTTCGGCGAGGTAGATGCCTGCTTTCTGGCGGCAGATGTCGATTTGCTGCTCCACCGAATCTACACCATCGAGGTCGGGGAGAAGCAAGCCGCGCCGTCCTCCGCGCTCCACGATGACGCCGTACTTCCTGGGGTCTAGCTCGCTCGTGTTCTTCACAGGCACTGGTTTGGTGAGAACATCTACGCTGTAGTTTAGTTGGGGAAGCTCTGAAGCAATCACAGGTGGGAAGCGGGGGTCTTTGGTCGCCGAGCTTATGGCATTGACGATTATTTCCTGGGCGACGTTGGAGGTAACTGGCTCGAATGTCCCGATACAACCTCTTAAGGAGTCGTGCATCTTTATGCAAACGAAAACCCCCGTTCTTTCTTTCATTTCTGGTGGCAGTTCGGCAGGTAGCTGGGGGGTCTTCCTATCTCTGACATAGCTCTCCACGGTATCTTTAGCCAGCTTAGCCAGGGGATGCATCTTTTCGGCTTTCATGGGTTCTCTCCCTTCACCTCATCAGGATTACACCTGCATAACCCACCACGCTGGAATAGTCGCCGGTTACGTCGCCGCTCGTCTGATACTTCACCAGTTCCGCTCGTTTCGCTCCCAGTTCCTTGGCAGCCGAGATGAGTGTTGCTGCCGGCGCGTAGCCGCACATTGTGATATTCAGCCTCTCAATGCGATTCAATAGCTCGTCCTCGTTCAGTTCGAGTATGGCGTTTATGGCTTGGGTGTCCTTCCTCTTTGCTGATTCCTGTGGCTCGTAGTGGGTCATGTCGCTGCTGGCGAGGATTACTGCTTCTGATTTAGATTCTTTGATCGCTTTCGCAATCGCCTTGCCAATCTCTTTATAAGCGGCTCTGGGGGCGTGGGAGAGCACAATGGGCACTATTTTAAAGTCCTTTTTCAGATATTGCAGAAACGGTATTTGAACTTCGATGGAGTGCTCATACAGATGCGCCACCTGGTCTTCCTCCAGGTTCTGGGATGCTGCGAGAATCTGCTTACCCAGCCTGGAGTCTATGCTCACCTCCCCCAGGGGTGTTTTCCAGGCGCCCTCGGTTATAATGCTGAAAGGCTTGCCATATCCTGTGTGGTTGGGACCCATGATGATAAAGGTGTCCTTCAATTTGATTCTGGATATAACGGCGCCTGCCACTGCTCCAGAGTACATGTATCCGGCGTGTGGCGAGACCAGACCGATTGCATCCTCTTTAGCTGCCTTTTTATCTATGAATCCGCTGATTTGTTTCTCCAGTGAGGAAGGTGACCCGGGATAGAATTGCCCCGCCACAATCGGCTCTCTAATCATGGCAGCCCCCTTTTGTAGTTGCCCGATTTATCGGGCAACTTAGCCTGATCAATCAGGCAACTATAGTCGATGCTCTGATGACTTCATCCTGAAATTGAGCTCTGCGCCACAGAAATGGCACCTGGAACCGTCAAGCCCCACTATCTTGGTCTGATAGCCCGTGCGCTCCACTATCAGGCGTTTGCAAGAGTAGCAGACGGTGTTCTCGCCTTTATGACCGTGCAGGTTGCCTACGTAAATAAAGCGCAGCCCTGCTTTCTTGCCTATATCGAGGGCTCGTTCGAGGGTGGATATAGGGGTTGGTGGCAGATTCTGCAATTCGTGCTGAGGGTAGAAGCGGGTGACATGCCAGGGAGTGAGTTCGCCCAGGCGCTCTCGAATCCAGTTGGCGATGCCCTGAAGCTGGGCATCGTCGTCGTTCATGGTGGGTATGATGTTGGTAATTACCTCGACGTGCATTCCCCACTTCTGCTTCGCCCTCTCGGCGACCTCAAGTATGCCGCGCCACTTCGAGATTTTGGCTAGCTCCATGTAGAAGTGGTCTGAGAATCCCTTTACATCTACCCTCCAGGCGTCGAGGTAAGGTCCGATGGCATCCAGTGCCTCAGGCGTGGCATAGCCGTTGGTTACGTATACGGTATACAGTCCTGCCTCTTTAGCCAGCCTGGCTGAGTCCAGCGTGTACTCCAGCCAGATAGCAGGCTCGTTGTAAGTCCAGGAGATACCTTCGCAGTTGTATAGTTTGGCAAGCTCTACGGATTTCTCGGGCATTATCTGCTGGGAGTCGTATTTGTCCTCCCAGGGGGTCTGACATGATATCTGCCAGTTCTGGCAGTGCTTGCAGTGGAAGTTGCAGCCCCAGCCGCCGAGGGAGAAGACCATGCTCGCGGGGTAGAAGTGAAACAGCGGTTTCTTCTCTATGGGGTCTACGGCTGCTGAGGACACCTTGCCGTAGTTAAGGATGTGGAGGACGCCATCCGTGTTTCTACGCACACGGCATACGCCGGACTTCTGCGGCTTTATCACGCAACGCCACTGGCAGACGTGGCAGCGTACTGCAGAGTCGGCTAGTTTCTCGTAGAGCATTGCCTCGCGTGTCACGGTGTTCATGGAGGGTCACCATTGTGCTGAATCTATTTCATCCCCGGGAGCTAACTCTATTTTACACCCCTATTTCAAGCCACTTGCCAAAGCAATCTCGGGGGGCTAGAATTAGGGAGTAAGACAGGATAGACTGTGGATTGTGTCGAGCCTTTTGGGAAGGATTGATAAAAAATGCCTAAGAAATCGCGCGATAGGGCTGCAAAATACTCGGAGCTCGGTAGAGCCAGGCGAAGAAAGAGAAAGCAGCTAAGTAAAGGCGCTCCTGAGGCTAAAGCAACTCCGATAAGGGAGAGCCAACCGAAGGAGCCCCAGGAGGTTGTCGCGCCCAAAGAGGCAGCTTCAAAAAAGGTAGCTGCTGCCAGTCCGGCTAAGAGCACGACCCCCAAGGCTGCGTCGAAGACGCAATCTGAGCGGAAGCTAGCTATCCCCGGCTTTCAATATGTGAAAGATGACCTGAAGAGGGTAGGGATACTTGCCGGAGCAGTGATAATCATCCTCATCATACTGGCTGTCGTGCTGGGCTAAGGCTCTTCTTCCTCCTCTTCATCAGGCTCTATTTTCTCTGAAGCAACGCTTGCCAGAGGCAGAGTTGCTCTTATTTTCTCTCGTGGCTTCTTGCGTTTTGTAGGCAGCTTCAGGATTGCCTCCTTGATTTCAGAGAGCCTCTGCTCCGGTTGCTCCGCTGAGATATCTACCACTACGCCTCTCACGCCGATTCCCCACAGGCTCTCCAGGTCGCCGCTGGACATAGTGAGAGACATTAGAGCCAGCAAATGCTTCCCGGCTACACCGCCCAGGCGCTCGTAAACCATAAGCTGGTGCACAGTGAGGGCAGTGGATTCGTCTTCGCTCGCAGGGCTGAGGAGCACTGCCTCGACCTGCAAACGGTGTATAGTCCTTGCCAGGCTGTCCGGCAGCGAGGGGTCGAGCTTGAGCACCTTGCCGATTTTCTCTTCATTAAGAACGGATGCCGGTGTTTTGGCTGAGGCGAAGATGACGAAGTCGCAACCCGCTTCGATGAGCCGTTCCATGTCTTTGGGGGTTGGTGTCTCCAGAGCTACGCCCCAGGGGATGTCGACTCTAGCCTGGCTGATTTTGGACAGAGCCTTATTCTCCTTATCCAGGTTTTCCAGGGTCACCAGCAAAGCATCTGCGCCTGCCTTTTCTGCGATGCCTGGTAACTGAGTGTTTCCCGCAGGTATGCTGGCGATGACCAGCATGGGGGCGATTTTCGTCCTTGCTACAGCAGCTCCGAACCCCAAAGGCTGGACGCTTCCTTCAGAGATACGCTCTAGCTTATCCA
>CAYHAX010000273.1:0-5476 GCA_964354695.1 uncultured Dehalococcoidia bacterium | reverse complement strand
CTGTTGATAGTGTTCTGGGCAATGACACTGATGTCGACATCGACACACTGACTGCGGTTAAGGTCAGCGATCCCTCACGCGGCACTCTGACCTTTAACAGCGATGGTTCCTTCACGTATCAACCTGATGAAGGTTTCAATGGGTTCGATAGTTTCAAGTACAAAGCCAATGACGGGCTGGCGGATTCTAATGATGCAACGGTTAGTATCACCGTCAGCGAGGTCAATGTGGCTCCGGTGCTGAGCGGTGTCCCCGCAATGGCCACTATTGACGAGTTGGTTCCCTACACTTTCGATGCCGATGCCACCGATTCTGATATCCCTGCGCAGACGCTGACCTTCTCCCTGGTGGGAGCGCCGGCAGGCGCTGCGATTAATTCTTCCACAGGCGTCTTCTCCTGGACTCCCGCTGAGGATCAGGGGCCAGGTTCATATCCCTTTACAGTGAGGGTCTCCGATAGCGTGGTTAACACCGATGCCGCAATCACCATCACTGTGAACGAAGTAACACCACCACCACCTCAGCCCCCTCCACCTCCTCCACCGGGGCCTGTCTTCAGTGTTATTATTGTCGTGGAGCCTCAGACTGCTACGATTACAGTCGGTAGTGCAAAGCAGTTTATAGCTAAGGTTAATGGCGAGGTTGTTACCGCCTCGGTAATCTGGTCCAGCAGTAATGCCTCGGTGGCAACTGTGAGCACTGGTGGTCTGGCTACTGGATGGGGAACCGGCATTACTGAAATAAAAGCGAGTTATGGTGGTTCATACGGTACAGCTACGTTGACTGTGACTACTTCCGTCAGCCCTCCGGTCGTGTCAATTGAGGTGATTCCAGGAAACGCTACGATTGCGGTTGGTCAGACAGCAACATTCATAGCTATAGCAACCTATGAAGGCGATGTCTGGGAGGAAGTAACCGACGAGGCGAGTTGGGGTAGCTCCGATGGCTTGGTGGCAACAGTCGGCGTAGGCACGGCTACGGGCGTCGGAGTCGGCACCACTAATATAACAGCAACCTTTGAGGGAGTAATAAGTAACCCTGCTGTGCTTACCGTGGGTCCTGCGGTTGTGGAGTCAATAGAGATAGTTGTGGAGGAAGATAGCTCGGCTCCTGTTGGTGGCACGGTGCAGTTTACCGCTATAGCTCACTACTCCGATGGCAGCACCGTTGATGTAACCGGAGACGTCGATTGGGGCAGCTCTGACGAAGGAGTAGCCACCATTGACGACTCCGGATTGGCTACAGGCGTGAGTGAGGGTTCTGCCCTGATTACTGCCACTCTAGGTGGAGCAAGCGGTTCCGCTATAATAACCATCACAGCGCCCGTTGTGGTGTCGATTGTGGTAACACCAGACGATGAATCGGTACTGGTTAACAAGAAACTGCAATATACGGCAACGGCTGTTTACTCAGACGGCAGCTCTGCTGACGTTACTGCAATAGCGAACTGGGCAAGCTCTGATACTGACATAGCAACAGTTGATGGAGGCTTGGCTACCGGCAAGGCTGCGGGTGAGGTTGACATTATCGCCAGCCTGGGTGATACATCCAGTGCACCGGTTGACCTGTCTGTTGTTCAAGGTGTACCGTGGTCAATGATAGGCTGGATAATAGCCGCGGCAATCGCTGCTGGGTTGTTCTTCTTCTTCCTGCTGAGGAGGAGGAGAAAGAAGGGTGGAGAGGAAATAGAAGCGGCATAAGAAGTCTCATCTAGTCGATATAAGAGAGAGGGAACCCTCCGTATGGAGGGTTCCCTCCTGTATAAATGGGCGCTAACACTTTTAAACTATTGCTGAAGCAGAGGGTGGGGTGCCTGCCTTCCTTCTTTCTGGTTGGCAGGGATTTGTTTTTGTGCCTTACCACTTGATGTGGTTGTAGCCTCTTTACCATACTTCTTGTTCGAAGTGCTCAATAGCCGCTCGAAGCCAAACCCGATGATGGTTATGCTCATCAGGGTCTCCAGTGCCAGAATGACTTTGTTGTTTTCGTAGATGAAGACCCCGCCATAAATCCAGAACAAAGCGAAATGGATAATCAAAATTATGCCGAGGGCAATCACCAAACAGGAGGCTATTACTTCTTTCAGTGTCATGTTTTTATACCAGTTAAGTGTTCCTGTCTAAAAGTGTAAGATACCTCTTATATGAGAACAATCACCTAAACGGGTTTTTTCATTCAGCAAAAAGTAACAGTACTTTTGCTGGAGATTTGACAATTCAGCGCTGTACATGTCTCTTGCTGAACCTGGACATATCGTCGTCTGCGACGTTTTGGGATTGTGGCTGGGGTAGCTGGTGTGCTATAATTTGCAGTGCGGACAATTGTGAAAGGAGACACAAATGGTAGGTATTCGAGCGTATGGTGCCTATATACCGCTGTATAGGCTGGATAGAGGCGAGATAGCTAAGGCATGGCGAAGCCCCTTCCCAGTGCCTGGCGAGAAAGCCGTCGCTAACTTCGATGAGGATAGTTTGACGATGGCTTGTGCCGCTGCCATCGATTGCATCAGAGGTATTGACCGGAATGAAATCGATGGCTTGTTTTTTGCTTCAACCACCCCTCCTTATAAGGAGAAACAATGTTCCACAATCATAGCCGGCGCGATGGCTTTGCGCAGGGATATAATTTGCGCCGACTTCGGTGGCTCCCTGCGGGCTGGCATGATTGCGCTGAGGGCAGCGCTGGATGCGGTCAAGGCTGGGTCAGCCAAGAATGTCATAGTAACTGCCGCTGACCTTCGTCTGGCAGGCGCAAACGGCTTGAACGAGATGTTCTTTGGAGATGGTGCGGGCGCTATCTTGGTCAGCAGCACCAAGGTGGCTGCTGAGTACGTGGGAGGCTACACCATATCTGAGGACTTCATGGATCAGTGGAGGTCAGACAAGGATACCTTTGTGCGTGCCTATGAGGAACGCTTTATCCGTGAGAGAGGATATACTCGAATTGTGCCCGAGGCTGTTAACGGCGCTTTGCACCTGTGTGGCTTGAAGACGCAGGACATAGCCAGGTTCACCTGTAACACCGATGACCCCCGGCATCTTATGGGGGCATCGAAGATACTCAAGTTCGACACTGCCCAAGTTCAGGACACATATTTCATGAGCGTGGGCAACGCCGGGGCGGCTGTTCCTCTGATGACCCTGGTAGGAGCACTGGAGGATTGCAAGGCTGATGACAACATACTTGCTGCTGGACATTCGGATGGCTGCGATGCGCTGGTCTTCAAGGTAAAACCGCAGATTGAGAAGGTGCGTGACCGCGGAGGTATAAAAAGGCATCTGGCATCCAAGCGCATGGTGCCGAACTACCAGGCGTATGTGCTCTGGCGTGGCCTAATGTACATGGAGCCTCAGTCGCGTCCAGCCCGTCCAACAGATTCCCTCTCCGCCCTATGGAGAGACCGTGATTGGGGGCTATGCCTCAAAGGCTCGAAGTGCACTAGCTGTGGTACCCCTCAGTATCCCATGCAGAGGGTATGCCAGGTCTGTCAGGCCGCAGATAAGTACGAACCTTACGCTTTTGCCGACAGAAAGGCAAAGCTTACCAGCTTCTCCAATGATAATCTGGCTATAACTGAGGTGCCTCCTATAACCGTGTCAGTAGTTGACTTCGAGGGTGGGGGAAGGCTTACCTGCAATATGACAGACCGAGAGCCGGATGAGGTTGTGACTGGCATGGCTGTGGAGATGACCTTCAGATGGATGCACTATGTGGGTGGGGTACATAGCTATTGGTGGAAATGCAAACCGGTGAGGTTCTAAGACTTTAGCCAATAAAGGAGTCGAGATGGAGAGCATTAAGGACAAAGTTGCCATAGTGGGCATGGGCTGCACCAAGTTTGGTGAGAGATGGGATGCCAGCGCTGATGATATGATTATTGAGGCTGCCCAGGAGGCTTACACTGACGCTGGCATACAACAGAAAGATATCCAGGCTGCATGGGTTGGCACCATGTTCTCTGGTGATACAGGAAGATGTCTATCCGAGCCTTTGAAGCTGAACTATATACCTGTTACCAGGGTGGAGAACATGTGCGCCACTGGCTCAGATGCCATGAGGAACGCTGCTTATGCAGTAGCTGCCGGTGTGTACGATATTGTACTGGCTCTTGGCTTCGATAAGCTCAAGGATACCGGGTGGGCCGGGCTGGGCGATGTCCCATTCCCTGGTACAGGCAGAGGCTTGCTAGGCTCGCAGGGCGCAAGTGGTCCCAGCGTCTTTGCACTGCTTGCGACAGCCTATTTTGCCAAGTACAAGCTGAGCCCTCAGGAAGGCAAGAGGATGATAGGTTTGATTTCGGTGAAGAGCCATCGCAACGGTGCTAAACATCCTAAGGCGCATCTGCGCAGGGAGATAACCATTGAACAGGCGCTGAATGCGCCTATAATCGCCTGGCCTCTAGGGTTGTTCGATTGCTGCGGTGTCACCGATGGCGCAGCGGCAGCTATACTGGTTCGGGCGAGCGAGGCCAAGAAATTCAGACCTGACCCTGTGAAAATCAAGGCTTTGCAGATATCCGTAGGGCAGAACCAGGGTTTCTGCAGGTCAGACTTTGACTATACCAGTGTTTTTGAGACCGTGCATGCCGGCAGGAGGGCATATGCCGAGGCGGGCATAAAGAACCCTCGTAAAGAGGTAAGCATGGCACAGGTTCACGATTGTTTCAGCATAACTGAAGCTGTGACTATGGAGGACCTCGAGTTCAGCCCCAGGGGCAAGGTTAGAGACGATATCGAAGCTGGCTTTTTCGAGTTGACAGGCGGGCTGCCGGTGCAGACCGATGGTGGCTTGAAGTCCTTTGGACATCCCATCGGCGCAAGCGGTCTCAGGATGATGTATGAGGTTTACAAGCAGCTTCAGGGCAAGTGCGGTGAGAGGCAGTTGAAGAATCCGAAACTGGGCTTGACCCATAACCTGGGTGGATTCCCCGCCAGTGCCACAGTGAGCTGCTGTATCGCCGGTCTGTAACAGGAACAAGATTCGCAGGAAATTAAAGGTGGTGTTTCTCGTAACGAGAAACACCACCTTCTTTTAATCTCTTTCTGGCCTTTTAGGCATATTGTACTTTTTTCGGGAAGCTCTCTATAACCTCAATCGCCTCTTTAATCATATCGTCTATAATCTGCTTGGAGGTCCTTCGCCTGTTCAGGAGCCTAGTGGCTTGACCGCACGGGGTTACAAGCATCTCGTTGTACATCTTCTCGTCTTTATTATCAAAGCAGTAATCTATGATGTCCTGCATAAGGATGAGGTGCAGCGGCCAGCCCAGAGGAGGCAGTGGTCCCTCATCCCAGGCCCTGGTTATAGCCATCTTGAGCTGACGCATGGTCTTGCCGCTGAGCCCCTTGGTGATAACCGCATCTCTCTCGGTGGCGGCGATAACCCTGTCCTTCTGGCCTTCAGTAAATGTTACCTCGGGAGTAAGCAGGAACATGGAGCCGCACCAGACTCCTTCTGCTCCCAGAGCCAGGGCAGC
>CAYHAX010000272.1:0-7378 GCA_964354695.1 uncultured Dehalococcoidia bacterium | reverse complement strand
AGTTTATATCAAGGGTGGCTAGCAATGCGGACGATGGGGAAGCACTTCCTTCTGGATTTGAAAGAGTGCAATAAGGAGCGACTCGACGACCTTGATTTTATCAAGGACGTCCTCCACTCTGTAGCCAAGGATGCCGGCGATGCGGTGATCGGGGAATCGTTTCATCGCTTCCTGCCGCAGGGGGTGAGCGGCGTGGTGCTTATCACCGGGGCGCATCTTTGCATTCATACCTGGCCGGAATACAGCTATGCCGCTATAGACGTCTTCACGTACGGCGACCTGTTTCAACCCGAGGAGGCTGCGAGGTTGATTATTGAGAAGCTGGAGAGCAATAATCCCTCTGTAGTTGAGCTGAAAAGGGGGCTTTGACCAATGGGACAGAGACAGATTAACTGGTTCTGGGATTACGTTACTCCTAATTTGATACATCAGATAACTGTTGAAGCCATGCCTTTCATCGGGAAGTCTAGGTATCAAGCCGTTCAGGTGATAGATACGCCTAGCTTCGGCAGGTGCTTGGTTCTGGACGGCAAGATTCAGTGCAGCGAGTCCGATGAGTTCATCTATCATGAGGCGCTGGTTCATCCCGCCATGGTCACCCACCCCAATCCTGAGACTGTCTTCATCGCTGGTGGTGGCGAGGGGGCTACCTTGAGGGAGGTGCTGGTGCATAAGACGGTGAAGAAGGCGGTGATGGTAGATATAGATAGAAAGGTGCCCGAGATATGCAGGAAATACCTGCCTTCCTTGAGCGACGGAGCTTTCGAGGATAGCCGGGTTGAGCTTATCTACATGGACGCTATGAAATACCTTGCGGAGACTAAGGAGAAGTTCGATGTAATCATACTCGACCTCACGGAGCCGCTGGAGGAGGGTCCCGCTTACCAGCTCTTCACCAAGGAGTTTTATCAGGGCTTGAATAAGAAGCTGAGGAAGGGCGGGATAATGGCTCTTCAGGCTGGCACGACGAGCATGCTGGTCTCCCCGACGTTCCTGGTGGTGGTGAATACGTTGAGCAAGGTGTTCCCCATAGTTGTCCCCTGCCATGCACAGGTGCCTTCCTTCGGTGGACCCTGGGGGTTCGCCGTGGTCTCGCAGACCCTGGACCCGCGCGAGCTTATGCCGGAGGAGATAGACCGCAGGCTGGCGAAGCGGTTGAGCAGACCCCTGCGCTTCTACGATGGGATTGCCCACAGGGGCATGTTCTCGCTGCCCAAGCACCTCCGCAAGCAGATAGTGCAGGAGAAGCGCGTAATCACCAAAGACAAGCCGTTCTTCACGTATTAAGCATTTCCTTTCCCCAACGGGATTATGTAGTGATGAAGCTACCACCCAGCCGTTCGCCCTGAGCTTGTCGAAGGGCGTGTTCCGAATGTAACGAGATGCCGTTTATGGTTCGACAGGCTCACCACGAACGGCATCTAAGCAAATCAACTTATGGATGTTCTAAAAGGGCTTAATCTAGCGCAAAAGGAAGCTGTGCAGGCTATCGAGGGTCCCGTGCTCATCGTGGCGGGCCCCGGGTCGGGCAAGACACGCGTCATCGCGCACCGCGTGGCTTACCTGATAACCGTCTGCGGCATCAGCCCGCATCGCGTCATGGCGGTCACCTTCACCAACAAGGCAGCCCGAGAGATGAAGGAGAGGATTTACCACCTTTTGGGGAAAACGGTGGAGGGGCTGACGCTGGGCACCTTCCATGCCACCTGTGCCCGTATCCTGCGCGTGGAGGCTCAGCATATCGGGATTAACAGGGATTTCCTCATCTATGATGAGGGTGACCAGGTGAGTCTGTTGAAGCAGAGCATCGAGCAGGTGGGGCTCGACCCCAGGCAGTATCCGCCTCGGGCTATAGGCACAGCCATCTCCGCTGGCAAAGCCAGGCTGCTGACACCGCAGGACTATCGTCAAACGGTCCACAGCTACTATGAGGAGGTGGTGGCGCGGGTTTATGAGCGTTATCAGGAGATGCTGGCGCAGAACAGCGCCCTTGACTTCGACGACCTTATTATGAGGACGGTGCATACCTTCCGCAACCAGCCCGAGGTGCTGGCTAAGTACCAGGCGCGCTACCTCCATGTGATGATTGACGAGTTCCAGGACACCAATCTGGCACAGTATATACTGTCCAAGCAGTTGGCGGGGAAATATAAAAATATCTGCGTGGTGGGCGACCCCGACCAGTCCATCTATTCCTGGAGGCAGGCTAATTTGCGGCACATCCTGGATTTCGAGAAGGACTACCCCGATGTCAAGGTTGTGTTCCTGGAGCAGAACTACCGCTCCACGCAGACCATCCTCAAGGCTGCCGACCATGTAATCGCTGCCAACAAGCAGCGCAAGAAGAAGAAGCTCTGGACAGAGAACGAGGCGGGTGTTCCCATCACCGTCGTCCAGACTTACAATGAGCAGGAGGAGGCTCACTTCGTGGTCAACGAGGTGGAGCGGCTTATCGCTAACGGGCACTACCAGGCTGGCGATATCGCCATCATGTATCGCACCAACGCTCAGTCGCGCGCCCTTGAGGAGGAGTTCGTGCGCTACGGGCTTCCCTACAGGCTGGTGGGCGGCACGCGGTTTTATGAGCGGCGAGAGGTCAAGGATGTGGTCGCCTACTTAAGGCTGATTCATAATCCTCGCGATGCAGTCAGCCTCACCCGCATAATCAACGTCCCTGTTCGGGGCATCGGGCAGCGCACCATCGCTGAATTCACCACATGGGCGAACGAGAAAGGGCTGCCTTACTACGATGCGCTGAAGCTCATCGCCCGGGGGGAAGAGACCACTCCTTTTGCCGCTCGCAGCGCGAAGGCGCTGGGGGATTTCGCAAACATGCTGGACGGGCTCATCGAAAAGAGCGATAAGTCGAGTTTGGCGGAGATCCTTGACCTGGTGCTGGATAAGACCGGGTATAAAAAATATACGCAGGAGGGTGCTGATGGTGAGGAGAGGTGGGAAAACATTCTGGAGCTACGCACCGTAGCTGCGGGATACCGCGACCTCGAGCCCAGGGAGGCTCTGTCTGCCTTTCTGGAGGAGGTGGCGCTGGTATCCGATGTGGATGAACTGGACGAGAAGGCTGCTGCCACAACGCTGATAACGCTGCATCAGGCTAAGGGGCTGGAGTTCCCTGTGGTGTTCATAGTGGGCGTTGAGGAGGGGGTGCTGCCGCATTTCAAGTCGCTGCCCGACCCGGAGCAGATGGAGGAGGAGCGCCGTCTATGCTATGTGGGGATAACCAGAGCCAAGCAGAAGGTATATATGGTGCATGCCATGCGCCGCAGCCTCATGGGGAGCAGCGCCCACAATCCGCCGTCGCGCTTCCTGCTGGATATACCGTCAAGCCTGCTGACCACACCTGCTGCGGAAGCCGAAGAGAAGTCTAAACGCTTCAAAGTGCGAGCAGCGGAACACCCCGCGGTGTCAGTGACGGCGCTGAAAGCGGGCGAGCATGTGAGCCATGCCATGTTCGGCGAGGGCATAGTGGTCAATTGTTTGCCTTCCGGGGCTGACTATGAGGTAACTATAGCATTCAAAGGGGATGCCGGGGTGAAGAAATTCCTGCTCAGCCTGGCGCCACTGCAGAAATTGCCGTAGTTTAGAAGCCGTAGGGGCGGGTTTCAAACCCGCCCGGGAGGGCGTACAGCCCGTACGCCCCTACAGAGGCTAACCATGTTATCTGTGTGGTAGTGGTATAAGTGGTATGTGGTATAAGGTGTAATGACTGAAAATATGCCGTCGAAGCGCAAAGAGGTTGGAGCGATAGGTGAGAAGCTGGCTGCGGATTTCCTGAAGAAGCATAGCTACAAGATAATTCAGAGGAAATTCCGTTGCCGCGGGGGATAATTTGACATAATAGCTCAACATAACGACTGCATGGTGTTCGTGGAGGTGCGCACTAAGAGGGTTCTGGTTTCGGTACGCCTGAGGAGTCTGTCTCCTTCTTCAAGAGGGAGAAGCTGGTTTCACTTGCCGATACCTATCTACAGAGTTGCAAAAACCTTCCTCCCAATTGGCGCATAGATGTTATAGCTGTGGAGCTCACCTCCGACAGCAGGGTCTCACGATTGGAGCACATTGAGAACGCCGTGAGCTGAGGCGCGCTGACAGGGGCGTTCAATCGAATGTGCCTGCATTACATAGTCCTGTGTGACTTCCCAGTTTAAGAAGCTTGACCTTTTACCCTTTTCTATCTATACTGGTCGGCGAATGTGGCGAACGTAATATACTTTTGAGCAAGTGGTATAATTAGGGGAATAGCAAGTTTGTGGTGGGGTACGGTTTAATATGTGGTCTGTTGCTCAGAAAATTGAGGCAAGAAGGAGAGAAAAAGAGAAGGTGAAGGGCGCTCTGCCCAAGTAATCCCGGCGATAGCTCGGAAGGATGAAGAAAGATGGAAGTCTACCTCGGTGTTGATGTCGGCTCGGTGACTACGAAGTGCGCCATTATCACCGAGAAAGGTGAGCTGGTCGCCTATAACTACCTACGTACTCAGGGCAAGCCGGTCTCTGCGGTGCAACAGGGGCTCAGGGAGATTCAGGGACAACTCCCCGCCGATGTCAGGTTCTGCGGAGTGTGCACCACAGGCAGTGCTCGCTATCTAGCAGGCGTTATTGTGGGCGCTGATGTGGTAAAGAACGAGATCACTGCTCAGGCTGTGGCTGCCCTTCATTATGTCCCCGACGTGCGTACTGTCATCGAGATAGGTGGGCAGGATTCGAAGCTCATTGTCATCCGTGACGGTATGGTAGTCGATTTCGCCATGAATACGGTCTGTGCCGCGGGCACCGGGAGCTTTCTGGACCAACAGGCAACGCGGCTAAACATGAGAATTGAAGACTTCGGGGAGCTAGCGCTTCAGAGCAAGACCCCGGTCCACATCGCTGGGCGATGCACTGTATTCGCTGAGTCGGATATGGTTCACAAGCAGCAGATGGGATATAAGGTGAAGGACATAGTTTACGGGCTGTGTCAGGCTCTGGTTCGTAATTACCTCAACGACGTAAGCCAGGGCAAGGAGATGCAGCCGCCTTTAGTGTTTCAGGGAGGTGTAGCCTTCAACAAGGGCATTGTCAGGGCGTTGGAGGAGGGCTTGAAAGCCAGGGTTATCGTCCTGCCTCATCATGAGGTCATGGGCGCTATCGGCGCGGCTCTTCTCGCACGCGATGAACTGTCTCGTAAAGTCAGGATAACAGCCTTTAGAGGATTCGGGGTGAGCGAGGCAGGGTATGACGTCACCTCCTTTGAGTGCCAGGCGTGTCCAACCGTCTGCGATGTGGCGAGGGTCTCTCTCGATGGCAAGGTCATAGGGTGCTGGGGTGGGCGCTGCGAACTGGGTGAAAGGACATAGACAGTGGGCAAGAAAAAGGAAGTCAAAAAACCAGAGACTAAGAAGGTGCTGATCGCTCTGGATGCCATGGGCGGCGATCATGCTCCTGAGGAGATAATCAAAGGGGGGCTCATGGCGACTGATGATCCTGATATAGAGATTGTATTCGTAGGTCAGGAAGATGTAATAAAAGAGCAATTGGAGAAATGCGGCTATAGCGGCAGCGGGGTGAGCATCGCCCATGCCAGCGAGGTTATAGAGATGGGCGAGTCGCCCGTGATGGCGATAAAGAGCAAGAGGGATTCCTCCATTGTGGTCGGCATCGAGTTGATTAAGAACTGGGAGGTGGCGGCATTTGTCTCGGCGGGCAATACCGGCGCAGTTGTCACTGAGGCTACGCTGTCATTGGGCAGGAAGAAGGGCGTCAGCCGTCCTGCCCTGGGTGCTGTGTTCGGTTTCCCCGCGGGTCCCATTCTCTGCCTCGACATCGGAGCCAACGCTGACTGCAAGCCGGACATGCTGGTTCAGTTCGCTCACATGGGCAGTATTTATATGGAGAAGGTGTTCGGTATCCCTGAGCCCCGGATAGGGCTGCTCTCTATCGGAGAGGAGGAAAGCAAGGGCTGCAAGACGGTGCAAAAGGCGCACAAGATGCTGAAGAAAGCCAAGGTCAACTTCATTGGCAATGTGGAGGGCAGGGACCTCTCCAGGGGCATTGCTGATGTGCTGGTGACCGACGGCTTTACGGGAAATGTGCTGCTGAAGATGGGCGAAGGCTTGGGAGAGATGTTGCTGCATTCCCTGAAAGAAGCTGTGGACGGTAACCCCAAGCTAAACGAAGCTATAGATGTCCTCAGCCCTATCGTCCATCGTGTTCTCAGTTCGCTGGACTATACTGAGTACGGCGGGGCGCTCCTGCTCGGGGTTGATGGCATCGTCGTAGTAGCTCACGGCAGGAGCAATTCCAAGGCGATAAAAAACGCCATCACCACTGCCAAGCGGGAGATAGAGCAGGGTGTGGCAGACGCAATGAAGGGCTAGACCGCTCGAGTTCGCAGGTATTAAAGGTTTTGGGAGAAGTATAAATGGCTGAGCCGCTCAAGGTGGATGATAAGAGCTTCAAGGGAGTTGTAATCGAGGCTAAGATACCGTTCTTGGTGGATTTCTGGGCTCCGTGGTGTGGTCCATGCCGCAATATCGCGCCTATTATAGATGAACTGGCTGGTGAGTACGCAGGCAAGGTAGGCTTCGCTAAGGTGAACGTGGATGAGTGCCCCAAGGTGGCAACTGAGTACGGTATTCGCAGCATCCCTACCCTGTTGATATTTAAAGACGGCAAGCCCGCAACCCAGATAGTCGGGCTGAGACCTAAAGCGGAACTGAAGAAGCAGCTAGACTCTGTGCTAAAGAGCAAGGGTTAGCCTGAAGCAAGCCCTGAGTTCGAAACCCGAAATTTTCTAGCATATGAACCTGTGGGGATAGAAGTTGGAGCGGTCATATCAACTGGTCATCATAGGTGGTGGTCCCGCCGGGCTCAGCGCAGGCATATACGCTGCCAGGTCGAAGCTGCACACCCTGCTCATCGAGAAGGCTGGACTGGGCGGTCAGATATTGAACGCGGAGATGGTGGAGAACTATCCCGGGTTCCCGCAGGGAGTCTCCGGCGCCGAGCTGGGCACTTTGATGGCGCAGCAGGCGGAAAAGTACAGCTTGCCAGTGGCTATAGACGAGGTGCAGGGCATAACGATTCAGGGCAAGGACAAGATAGTCAGCACAACTGAAGGCAAATACCGCGCTAAAGCAGTGATTGTGGCTGGAGGCTCCGAGCATAGCAAGCTGGGGGTGCCCGGAGAGGAGGAGTTACGGGGGAGGGGTGTGTCTTACTGCGCTATGTGCGATGGGGCTTTTTTCAGGGACGAGGTGGTGGCTGTGGTAGGGGGTGGCAATGTCGCACTGAACGATGCGCTTTTCTTGACCAGGTTCGCATCGAGGGTGATAGTAATCCATCGCCGTGACCAGCTTCGGGCAACGAAAATACTTCAGGACAGG